>JAYUPV010000292.1:0-7239 GCA_043759865.1 Alphaproteobacteria bacterium
AACGGATTGTCGCTGAAGGCCGGTTTCTGGCTCGGCGATGCGTTCGCTTCCGGCGGTGCGACGGGTTACGACCATAAAGGCATCGCCATTACCGCGCGCGGCGGCTGGGAGTGCGTCAAGCGCCACTTCCGCGAAATGGGCAAGGACATACAAAAAGAACCGTTCACGCTTGCCGGCGTAGGCGACATGGCGGGCGACGTGTTCGGCAACGCGCTTTTGTTGTCGAAGCAGATAAAGATGCTCGCTGCCTTCAACCACGTGCATATCTTCGTCGACCCGAACCCCGACATTGCAGTCAGCTATGCGGAACGCGCGCGGATGTTCAAGGAACGCCTTGGCTGGGACGGGTACAACAAGGATAAAATCTCGACCGGCGGCGGCGTGTTCGACCGCGCGGCGAAAACCATCAAGCTGTCGGCGCAAATGAAAAAGGCCTTCGAGCTTGACGAAGACAGCGTGACGCCGGACGAGCTTGTCCGCGCCATCCTGAAATCGCAGGTAGAGCTCATCTGGCTCGGCGGCATCGGCACTTTCGTGAAATCCTCGAAACAAGGCCATGCCGATGCCGACGATAAGGCGAATGATGCCCTGCGCGTTGACGCGAAAGACATCCGCGCCAAAGTGATCGGCGAGGGCGCGAACCTCGGCACCACGCAATACGCGCGTGTCGAATACGCGCAGCATGGCGGGCGCATCAACACCGACTTCATCGATAACTCGGGCGGCGTCGATTGCTCAGACCATGAAGTGAACATTAAAATCCTGCTCACCGACGTTGTCGGGCGCGGCAAGCTGACGATGGAAGCGCGCAACAAGCTGATGGCGGAAATGACCGAAGAGGTTTCCGATCTCGTGCTGCGCGACAACTACCAGCAGTCGCAGTCGCTTTCGGTGCAGGAATATCTTGCGAAAGAGCATCTCGGCCTGCAGGCCGAATTTATCCGGCATCTTGAAAAATCCGGCATGATTAAACGCACGCTGGAAGGCCTGCCGGACGAGGACACGCTGAACCGTCTTGCGCGCGAACGCGGCGGCCTCACACGTCCCGAGCTTTGCATCCTGACATCGTGGGCGAAAATCGACATCTATAACGAGTTGCTGAAAACCGATGTGCCCGACGACGCGCGCATGGAAACCCTGCTGTTCGACTATTTCCCCAAGGCTCTGCACAAATACAAGGACGAGGTGAAAAACCACAAGCTGCGCCGCGAAATTATCGCGACGCAAATTGTGAACATGCTGGTCAACCGCATGGGCCCTGTTTTCGTCATGTCGCGCATGCAGAAAACCGGCGCACCGCTCGCCGAAGTCGTGAAGGCCTTCATGATTGTCGTGGAGGCAAACGGCCTGCAGGCCATGTGGCAGAATATCGAGGCGCTTGATAACAAGGTTTCGGCGCAGCTGCAGTTGCAGGCGCTGAACGAAATGTTCCAGGTCGCAAAACGGACAGTGACATGGTATTTACGCTTCGGCGGCGGCAACCTCGACGTGACCAAGGAAATCGAGGCGTTCAGGCCGGGCGTGGATATGCTCAAAAAATCCATCGTCAAGATGGTGCCGGCAGACTTGCGCGCTTCGGCCGACAGCACCGAGGCGAAGTTTTCCCAGGGCGGCATGCCGCCCGCGCTCGCGGCGGAGATTGCGGCCATCAAGCTGCTTTCATCGGCGACTGACATCATCGCACTCACGCGCAACACCGACGGCGACATGAAGGCGATTGCCGAGACTTATTTCAGCGTCGGCGACCGCCTCGGCCTCGGCTGGCTGCGGCTGAAGGTGGGCGAAATCACGCCCGCCAATTCGTGGCAGGCGCGCGTCATGGGCGGCTTGACCGACGACTTCTTTATCCAGCAGGCGGCGCTGACCAATACCCTCATCGCCAGCGTGAAAAAGAACGCCAAGCTTGACAAGGCCGTGGTCGAAAAATGGTTCGCGGGCAACAAGGAGCGCACGGATAAAATCGAGCAGCTTGTGGCCGAGTTCAAGACGCAGCCCAAGGTCGACCTTGAAATGCTGGTCTTGGTTAGCCAGCGTATCGGCCAGCTGGTGCATCAGGCGAAATAAAATATCGTTGTTTTACAATGGCATGATGGGCAGGAACAGGCGGTTTTGCCTGTGTCCTGTCCTTGCGCTATTTACGTATTCATGGTACACCTAGGCGCGTTTAGGAACCCTAGGAAACCACATGGCCAGCCCCCAGTTGCAGGCGGAAATAGAGGCGCGTTTTGAAAGCGATAAAAAAGCTTTCGAAGGCCTGACCCCGCGCGAGCAAAAAATCGCGCATATTGCCGCAAGCGTGGGTTTCGGCGCGCGGCAGGGCGCGGTCGGCGTCGGCAGCCTGCTGATCGACCTCTCGGAAAAAGCGTTCAACCTTGTCGTGCGCGCGCCGCTTGCTTTTGCGTGGTCGATGACAACAAAACTTGCCGACAACACCGCGAACGCGCCCGTGCGTATCTCGACCGCCGTGGGGCGCGGGACACTTGGTATCGCAAGCGGTGCGGTCGGGCTTTGGGGCAGGGGTGTCGGGCTTTTGAACCGCATGGGCGTGGTGGGCGACAAAGCAAAAGACGAAAGCCTCGCCAAAGTCGCGGCGCAAAAAAAGAAACTGGCCGAAAAGCGCGACAGCATCGCCGCCTGGGGAAAAGCGCGTCAGGAAAAATCCGCAAAGGAATGGAAGGGCAAAAAGCGCCGCCTGCGCAAGGCGCTTGCGAAAACCGGCGAGTTCCTCGAATATCGCGGCGCAATAGGGCTTTACCGCGCGTTCAAGTGGCTGCTCGACCCGCGCCGGCCTTCGGGCAAGCCGCTGCTCGGCAATGAAAAGATCAACAAGGCAGTGGGGTTTGTCGCAGCGATTGCAACATTCGGTTTGCTGAGCTTCCAGCTTTCGAAAATCATCGTGCTAGGCAAAATCCTGCATATCAAGCTTGCGCATTCTCTGGTCACCAACACCGCGCCTATCTGGGTCAAGGCGTTGCAGCAGACGGTGCTGCACCCCGCCATCACACTTGGTCTGACGGCGGTGAAATTCGTGATGCTGCCGGCGATTGCCGCCGCGCGCGGGCGCATGAAATCGACTGATTTTACCCAGGGCATCGCCTACCAGTACAACACCATGCTGCGCGAGGAAAACGAGAACAAGCTGAAGCGCGAGTTTAACCGGCAGGCGAAATATGCGCCCAAGGCGGATGATCCGAAATGGAAGGAATTCCGCCGCAAGACCGTCATCGCCGCCGACAAAAAATCTTTTGCCTTCGTCCGCGCGTTTTTCCATCACATCGTTGAAAAATCATCGTCGGAATTCTACGAAGTGCGCCACCGCCACTACATCGCCCTGTTCGCCGAACGCAAAAAGTTGAAAGAAGAGAGCCTCGCTGCGAAAGCGGCAAAAGTCGCGCCTGTCCCTGCGCCCGCACCGGAAAGCCCCCTTGCCGCCAATGCGCCGAAGCTCGCCACCAGTTTTGATGCCGCGCAAACGCCAGCAGCCACGCCGGTTGTCACGCCGCCTGCGCCGGTTCCTCCCGCGCCTGCTCTTTAATGATGGGCTTGTGCTGTCGCGCCAGCAGGCTGTAGACCACGGGCACAACAAATAGTGTAAAGAATGTGCCGATGGTCATGCCGCCGATGATGACCCAGCCGATCTGCTGGCGGCTTTCAGCCCCTGCTCCCGTGGCAAGGGCAAGGGGAGCGGCACCCAGCACCATCGCGCCTGTGGTCATCAGAATGGGACGCAGGCGCAGGCTGGCCGATTTCATCACCGCCTCGATTTTCTTCAAACCAAGTTCCTGCTGCTGGTTGGCGAATTCGACAATCAATATCCCGTGCTTGGTGATAAGCCCGATGAGCGTCACAAGCCCGATCTGGCTGTAGATGTTGAGCGTGCCGCCCGTGAGATACAGTGCCAGCAGCGCCCCCGCAATGGAGAGCGGGACGGAGAGCATGATGATGAACGGGCCGACAAAACTTTCAAACTGCGCCGACAGCACCAGATAGATGAAGGCGAGCGCCAGCACGAAAGTGAGGGCGAGGTTCGCGCTCGACTGGCGGAATTCGCGCGACTCGCCGTTGTAATCGACGATAAATTCGGGGCCGAGGGTTTCTTTTGCTTTTGCCTCTGCCCATTTCAGCACTTCGCCGAGCGCATAGCCGGGCGCGAGGCTGGCGGTGATGTCGGCGGCGCGCAGCTGGTTGAAGTGGTTAAGCTCGCGGGGTGCGACGGTTTCCTGCACGTCGAGCAGGTTCGAAAGCTTGATCATCTCGTCTTTGCTGTTACGCACATATATATCGGCAAGGTCCTGCGGGCGTGTGCGCTGCTTGTCGCTGACCTGCACGATAACGTCGTATTGCTCGCCACGGTCTTTATAGCGCGTCACCTGCCGCCCGCCGAGCAGGGTTTCGAGCGTGCGGCCGACGCTGTCGATATCGGCATCGACGGCGGCAGTCTTGTCGCGGTCAAGGTGGACGGAAAGCTGCGGCTTGTTCATTTTCAGGTTGGTGTCGACGTCCAGCAGGCCGGGATATGTTGCAAATTCCTGCACCAGCCTGGTCACGGCCTTGTCGAGATCGGCATAGGTGCCACTGGTCAAAATCACCATCTGCACGGGGCTCGAGCGCGCGCTGCCGCCGAGCGATGGCGGGTTGCGCGGGAAGGCGCTGATGCCCGCTGTCGCCTGCATGATTTTCGGCGTGAGTTCCTTGGTAATGTCCTGCTGCTTGCGTCTGCGTTCTTCCCACGGGAACAGGCGGACGAAGGCGATGCCTTCCGATACCGTGGGGCTGCCCGCGACCACGAAATATTTTTCGACTTCGGGGATGGCGGCGAAAACCGGCTCCAGCTTGGTCATCCAGCCCGACATATAGCCGATGGTCGAGCCCTCGGGCGCGCTTGATCTCACGACGATGGTGCCACGGTCCTCGATGGGCGCAAGCTCGGACTTTATCGCCTGCATCAGCAGCACATTTCCGCCCGCGACCAGCAGGCCGATAATAACCACAGCAATGCGACCGCGCAGCGCAATACCCAAAAGCCGCTGGTAGCCGGTCGAGAGTGCGACAAGGAATTTTTCGATGAGGTTGTAAATGCGTCCGTGCTTTTCCGCATGGCCTGTCAGCAACAGGGAGCACATCATGGGAGTCAGCGTCAGCGCAACGAAGCCCGAGATGACGACAGCACCCGCGAGCGTGAGCGCGAATTCCACGAACAGCTTGCCTGTCTTGCCGGTCGAAAGCGCAATCGGCGTGTAGACGGCGGCGAGCGTGATGGTCATGGCGATGACGGCGAAAGCGATTTCCTGCCCTCCTTTCAGGGCGGCCTGCAGCGGTTTCATGCCTTCCTCGATATGGCGAAAAATATTTTCCAGCACTACGATGGAATCGTCGACCACAAGGCCGATGGCCAGCACGAAGGCGAGAAGGGTGAGGGTGTTGATGCTGTAGCCCATCACGTACATGGCGAAACACACGCCGATGAGCGAGATGGGGATGGTGACAAGCGGGATGATGGTGGAGCGCACGGAGCGCAGAAAAAAGAAAATCACACCGAGGACAAGGATAACCGCCTCGAAAATCGTTTCATAAACCGCCTTGATGGAACGGTCGATGAACACCGAGGTGTCGTAGGCGATGGTGATTTTCATGCCTTCCGGCAGCGAGGCGGTAATGGCGGGCAGCAGTTTTTGAATGTCGCGCGAGACGGAAAGCGGGTTGGCGGTCGACTGCTTGATAACGCCAAGCGCCACGGCGTTGATACCGTTGAAGCGCACGATGCGGCGTTCGTCCGCCGGTGCTTCCTCGGCATGGCCGACATCTTTCAGCCGAACGAAACTGGTGCCGTTGCGGCGCAGGATAAGGTTGTCAAACTGCTCGATGGAGCGCATGTCGGTTTCCGACAGCACGGTGAATTCGCGTTTCGCGCTTTCGATACGGCCTGCCGGAATTTCGACGTTCTGGCGGCGCAGCGCGTCCTCGACATCCGACGGGGCGAGTTTTGCCGCCGCCAGTTTTTGCGGGTCGAGCCACAGGCGCATGGCCTTGCGGCGTTCGCCCAAAATCACGGCCTGCGCCACGCCCTCGACGTTTTGCAGCCTGTCCTGCACATAGCGGTCGGCGTAGTCGGTGATGTCCATGGCCGAATGCCGGTCGCTGGTGAAGGCGAGATAAATGACGGGCTGTGCGTCGGCCTCGACCTTGGCCACCACGGGGTCGTTGACTTCATCTGGCAGGCGGGAGCGCGTGCGCGCCACGCGGTCGCGTACATCGTTTGCGGCGTCATCGGGGTCGCGGGAAATTTTGAAGCGCACGGTGATCTGGCTGCTTTCCGAGCGGCTGATGGAGGACAAGACCTCGATGCCCTCGACACCCGCCAGCGCGTCTTCGAGCGGCTTGGTCACCTGCGTTTCCATGATCTCGGCGCTGGCGCCAAGATAGCTGGTCGAGACGGTCACAATCGGCTCGTCGATATTCGGGTATTCGCGTACGGTCAGGCGGCTGTAGGACACAAGGCCGAGCAGGATGAGGAACAAGCTCATTACCGTGGCGAAAACCGGCCGGCGGATGCAAAGTTCGGGAAGCGTCATATTACTTGCCCGCTTCGGCTGGTTGTTCCGACACTTCGCCGCCGTCGCGCAGCTTCATTGTGCCTGCGGTGATAACGCGTTCGCCTTCCGCAAGGCCTTGCTTGATTTCGACCTCGCCGGATTGACGCTCGCCAAGGGTGACTTTTTTCCGCACGGCCTTGTTGCCCGAGACGGTGAAAACATAGCTGTCGGTGCCTTCGGGCACAATCGCTTCTTCGGGGGCCATCAGCGCGCCGGGGCGGCTGGCGGCGTCGATATGGATGCGCGCATACATGCCGGGGCGCAGCTTGCCATCGCTGTTGTCGATTTCCGCCTTGACGGTGAAGTTGCGGTTCTCGGCGTTGATGCGCGGGTCGATGGCGTAAATCTCGCCCTTGAAGCTGTCGGCGGGGAAGGCATCGACTGCGAAGGAAATCGCCTGTCCGGTTTTCACGGCGGCGTAGTCTTTTTCCGGCACGGTAAATTCGAGTTTGAGCGGGTTGATGGAAACGACTGTGGTCAGCTCCTGTGCTGCGGCGGCGTAATCGCCGACGGAAAAGTTTCGCAGGCCCGCCGTGCCGTCGAAGGGCGCGCGGATGGAAGCCTTGGTCAGCTGGATTTCGGCATTGGCGACGGCGGCCTCGGCCGATTGCTGCGCGGCGCGCGAGGTTTCGACCTGCTGGTCGGC
>JAYUPV010000293.1:0-2517 GCA_043759865.1 Alphaproteobacteria bacterium
ATTGCAAATCTCGGCTTCTAACCCCGTATTCAATCAAGAGTAGCCGACATCAAGGGGGGGGAGTACTTAAAATGGCCTGTCCCATGCGCGTGAAATAATTTGTATTGGTTGTATATAGTTTAAACGATTAAAACAACGCCCGCCCCAAAAAACAGCCTTCCGGACATCCAAAAAACGGGCGGTTTGCAAGGTATTGATTTTGCTTTGCGATTTCGGGGGGCTGTTTTGGGCGCGTTTTGCATCAAGAGTTTGAATTCATTGCATTCACGCATCCGCCAAACGCGCGGCGGGGTACGGGGGGACACGGTTTTTTATGTTCGCGAAGGCAATAGACCGCGTCCTGTGGATGAAAAGCGAATGAATACAATGAAACGGGACGGTTTAAAAAACCGCCCTCTTTTCCCGCTAATCGAGGTCTTCGTAAGCGACCTTCGTGCCGGTTTTTTCTTCGGTCAGTTTGTGCGCGAGGGATGCCTGTAAAAATTCGTCGAGGTCGCCGTCCATCACGCCGCCGGTGTCGGAGGTCTGGTGGCCGGTGCGGAGGTCTTTCACCATCTGGTAGGGCTGCATCACATAGGAGCGGATTTGGTGGCCGAAGGCGATGTCGGTTTTTGCGTCTTCGACCTGCTGCTTTTCGGTGTTGCGCATGTTGACTTCGCGCTCGTACAGTTTCGATTTCAAAAGCTGCATCGCGTGATGGCGGTTTTTGTGCTGCGAGCGTTCCTGCTGGCACGCGACCACGATGCCTGTGGGAATGTGCGTAAGGCGGATGGCGGATTCAGTTTTGTTGACGTGCTGACCGCCCGCGCCGCCGGAGCGGTAAGTATCAACGCGTAAATCTTTATCTTCGATGGTGATGTTGATTTCATCGTCGATAACGGGCGTGACGGCGACGGCGCAGAAACTTGTGTGGCGGCGCGCGTTTGAGTCATAGGGCGAAATGCGCACAAGGCGATGCACGCCCGATTCCGATTTCAGCCAGCCGAAGGCGCTGTCGCCTTTTATTTCGAGCGTGGCGGATTTGATGCCCGCGACTTCGCCGTCCTGAATGTCCATCATGGCGAGCTTGTACCCGCGCTTGTCGGCCCAGCGCGTGTACATGCGGAGTATCATGCCGGCCCAGTCCTGCGCCTCGGTGCCGCCCGCGCCTGCGGTGATTTGCAAGTATGAATCGTTGCCGTCAAGCTCGCCCGACAGCAGGCTTTCAAGCTCGCGCTTGGCGACATCGTTCTTGATGGCGAAAAGGGATTTTTCGGCTTCGGCTACGAGCGCGCTATCGCCCTCGGCCTCGGCAAGCTCGATCATTTCGAGCTGGTCGTTGAGGTTGGTTTCGATGGCGCGCACCGCGCCGATTTGCGTGTCGAGCTTGGTGCGCTCTTTCAAAATTTTCTGCGCCCGTTCCTGGTTCGTCCAGAGCTCCGGGTTTTCGGCGAGTGCGTTCAGCTCGTTAAGACGGTGGACGGCACGGTCCCAGTCAAAGATGCCTCCTCAGCAGGTCGAGCGACGCCTTGATCTCGCTTACTGCTGTGGTGATCTCGTTTTTCATTATTACGCAGCCGCTTTCGTTTCAACAGGGGCCGCAGCGAAATGCGCGATCATGCCCTTGATGAAGTCTTGCAGCTTTTCGCAGTCGCCGGTGAACAGGGCGTTGTGCGTGCAGGTGAATTCTTCGTCCCACACCGCGCCTGCGGTCGTCATGACCGTGTGCGTCGCTTCGGGGCCGGAAACGTTCCAGCCTTTGGCGAGGTTCAGTTTCGCGAGCAGCTCGACGCCATTGCCCATGAAAGCCATCGGCTTGCAGGCGGTGATGAAGCTGGTGATGATGCGTTCGGCATGCGCGTTGGTCGCCAGTTTCGCCACGCTGCGCGAGCCCGAGGGGACGATGAGGAAGTCGAAATCCGCGCCGAGGGTCTGGTTGACCTGCTGGTCAACGGGGAAGTACAGGCCCCATGCGTTGTTGTTCCAGCTGTTGACGAGGCCGGATTCAGTACCGACCGTTTTAACCACCGCGCCCGTCTTCACGAGGTCGCGCATAACGGTCGACATGACCGATTCATCCACCCCGTTCGAAACGAGGACCAGTATTTTCTTGCCGCTGAGCTGTGACATTGGAATCTCCCTTTGTTATTGATTTTTATAGGTTTTTTAGGGACTGGCAGACCCCCTTTGAGGTGTGTTGTGCCGTTCTTTGTTGACGGGAACATAGAGTTTCTACCCCCTGAAAGTCAAGGGTTTTCTTGGATAGGGAAAAGTGGAAGCCCACACGCCACGAGCAGGACGGCGCTGCTGCACTTCAATTTACGCCGACCCATTTGATACTTTTTGATTCCCCTTTTCCTCTCCTTTGGGAGAGGAAGGGGCCCATGCGTTTGCATGGGAAGGTGAGGGTACTCCGTTGGGCGATTGTAGTGCCGCCCGAAGTACCCTCACCTCGGATTTCAATTTACTCCGACGCCTTTGAGCCGCGTAAGCTACTCGTTACAGCCGCCAGTCGGTGCGGTTTCTGCGGCTTTAGAA
>JAYUPV010000294.1:0-5615 GCA_043759865.1 Alphaproteobacteria bacterium
CTCCGCCGTGGCAGTGGCCAGCGTTTCGAAATATTCCCTGGCGTCCCGCAGCGTCGCCGGCCCGGCGGCGCGGCCGGACGTGATTTTGCCGAAAAGGACTTCCCTCCCCCCGGCCGTCGCGCCTTCGGTCCCCAGCAACAGGTTCAGCGTGTCGCGCAGCCCGTCAAACAGGCGCGGGGAAATGATCGGCTGGTCGATAAGCCCCGCCAGTCCGGACGCCAGCGTCAGCAGGTGCCCGGCGAGGTTGCCGCTGTCAACGGTCGAGATATAGAGCGGTGGCATGGGCTGCAGGGTCTGTGTGTCATACCAGTTGTAAAAATGGCCCTGGTGGCGGTTAAGTCCCTGCATGGTGCGCAGGGTATTTTCCGTCCGCTGCAAAAGCCTGCCGCCGGAGATGTAGCCGAAGTCATGGGCGGTCAGGTTCGCCAGTAGTGCCATGCCCATATTGGTGGGCGACGTGCGGTGTGCGACGGCGACGACGGGGTCCTCCTGCATATTGTCGGGCGGCAGCCAGTGATCGGCCGGGCCGACGTAGGTCTCGAAAAAGGCCCAGATTTTGCGGCTGAGGCGGCCAAGATAATCCCGCTGCGCCGCCGTCAGTTCCGCCTCGCGCTCTCCCACCGGCTCGCTCAGCTTCCACAGGACGGCCGGCATCAGGCACCAGAGAAGCAGGAAAGGCGCCGCGGCAGGCAGAGCCCCCGGCGCGACCGCCAGCAGCATAAGCCCGAGCGCCGCGGCGATGGCCGGCGACATCCAGAAAAGGTGGAAGGAACCGAGAAGACCCAGCTCGCCGCCGCTTTTGACCGCGCTGGAAGGATTCCATTCCAGCAGGCGCCGCCGGGACACCAGCATGCGCCAGAAGACGCGCCCTATCGCGTCCGCATGGTAACAGGCTTCGTAAGGCAGGCACAGCAACACAAGCCCGGCGTTGCCGAAATGCCTGCCGGACGAGGCGAGCGCCCGCGCCATATGCTGCCGCCAGCTGACGTCACGCGACTTGCGCGAGAAATCGAGGGTGCAGGCGCCGAGAGAGGGAATAAGCAAAATCGCGAGGAGCGCCCAGCTCCAGAACGCAGGCGCGGCGGACCAGGACCAGCCCAGCGCCAATAAAAGCACGAGCGCCGGCGGCACGAAGCTGCGGCGCAGGTTATCAAAAATTTTCCACCGGGAAAGAACGGAAAGCGGGTTTCTAACGGATTTTCCCGAGCCATCCGGCACACGCGGCATAATCCAGCGCGCGATCTGCCAATCTCCTCTCAGCCAGCGGTGCCGGCGGCTGACATCCGCGCTGAAGCGCGAGGGATATTCCTCGTACAGCTGCACGTCGCTCAGTAGCGCGCTGCGGGCATAACAGCCCTCGATAAGGTCATGGCTGAGGATGCGGTTTTCAGGAAATCGCCCCTGCAGCGCGCACTCGAAAACGTCAACGTCGTAAATGCCCTTGCCGACGAAGGAGCCTTCGTGAAGCGCGTCCTGGTAGACGTCGGATACCGCGCGGGTATAAGGATCGATGCCGGGCTCGCCGCCGCATAGCCTTGCGTACAGAGAGGCGTCGGCGCCGGGCAGGCTGACGGCGACGCGGGGCTGGATGATGCCGTAACCTTCCGTCACGCGGCCCGCCTTTTCATCGTAACAGGCGCGGTTCAGCGGATGCGCCATGACACCCGCGAACTGGAATACCGCGTCCCGCGGCAGCTCCGTATCGGTATCGAGCGTCACCACGAAGCGCACGCCGGACAGGGCGTCCAGGCCGCCCGCCGTCTGCAGGAACGCGCAGGCGTCGCCCGTGCGCAGGAAGGCGTTGAGGTCGCCGAGCTTGCCCCGCTTCCGCTCGTACCCCATCCAGGTCTTCTCCTGCGCGTTCCAGAGGCGCGGACGGTGGAGAAGGAAGAAAACATCCTGTTCGTCCCCCGCGTATTTGTGATTCAGCTCCTCAATGCCGCGCCGCGCGTATTCGAGGAGCCCCGCGTCCTGCGGCAGCGTCTCGGTGGGCGCGTCCGTGAAGTCGGTCAGCAGGCAAAACAGGATCTGGGCGCCGCGATTGGCAAGAAAGCGCACTTCCAGCTTCTCGACCAGGTCGTCGACGCTTTTTTGGCCCGTGATCATCGTGGGAATGGCGACCAGCGTCCTTGAGTCCTGCGGCACGCCCTTGGAAAAATCGAGCCGCGGCATATGCCTTGGCCGCGCCAGCATGGTCGCCAGCCAGTTGACGAGCGCGACGGCGAGATGGCTGGCGCTTAAGAGCGCGGCCGCGGCGAAGACGGCGAAGACGACGGGCGGCATTTCCTCGCGATACGCCTGCAGGACAAGATCGAAAAAGACGTCGAGCGTCAGCAGCGCGATGCCACCGAGATACAGCTCCAGCGCGTGCGCGCCCGCCAGGCGGCGAAACCACTCCAGCCGGGGAACCCGCATCTTCGCCAGCCGTTCCAATTGCGGTAGGCCGTCATCGACGAGGTAATAGCCAACGTGCCGACGGCGGCGCACGACGTCGCCGGCCTCCGCGGACGGGATCGCGGCCGCGAGCGCAACCGCATGCCGCGCGACGTCTTCTTCGGTACAAGCGGCGTATTTCGCGATTCTCTCGACGCTGTGGCGGTAGACGTCGCGCGTGGAAAAATCCATCCGGGCGTACATCTGGGCCGGATCGGCGGCCAGGACCCGGTCGACGACGCTCATGTTCTCGACGAACTTGCGCCAATCCGTCTTGTTGAGGAAGCGCAGGCTGCCGATACTGTTGCTGACCGACACCTGGTCGGAAGCCTGCTGGCGGGTTTCATTGTGAATCATCTGGCCGCTCGTGACGCCGAGCTGGGCCAGCCGCTGCTCTATCCAGGTGAGCGGCAGGGCAAGCCCGGCACCCTGCCCTTGCAGGCGCCGCACCAGCTCCGCGACAAAAGCCCCGTTCAGCGCGGGCATCGAACGCGCCATGTCGCCGATGACGATGATAAGCTCCGTCGGGTCTTTTTCGGCCGTTTCGATCATCTGTGTCGCCCAGTATTCGGCGAGATTGCGGCTGACGCGGCCCTTGGACAGGCGCAAACATATCCGGCGCAGGTTTTCGATGAGCGCGAGACGCAGCATGATCGGGACCGCCCATAACTCACCCAGCTGCAGCACAGCGCCTTTCTGGTAGGACGAGATAAACAGCGTCAGCATCTCCGCGCTCAGTCCCGCATCGCTGTGCGAGATGATTTCAAGGGCGATGTCGTAGACGCGCGGCAGCGAATCCGATGGGCCCTTCAGCAGGCGCGGCAGGCCGCGGCTGTAGCCGCGCGGTAGGTGGCGCCGGGCGATTTCGATCTGCTCTTCGATGAGGTAGAAGTTATCGAGCATCCATTCACCGGCCGGCGTCATCTCCTGCTGGCGCGCGACGGCGCTGACCAGCGACTGGTAGGTATTGGTAATGACGGATTGGTTGTCGGTGAGGCGCGCCAGGAGCTGGTCGGGCGCATGACCTTCGGCAAGCTTGTGCCGGCCGGCAAGCACCTTGCCGTAATGCCCCATCTGCTCGGCGCTTAAAAGTTCCGATTTCAGGACGTCGTCGCTCTTGTCGGCCCAGGGCGACCGCTGCGCGAAAAGATACGTCACCTGTTCCAGGAGATATTTGCCTTTCCGAACGCCTCTGGCGGTATCAAACGGCATTTGTATCCTGTCCTCGGAGGCGTTAATGCGGGCGCATTAACGTAGAATTCTTCCACCTGCTTTGAGGGCGCCGAAGATGAAGGAGCCCGTCGTAAAGGGTAACTTACGCTTTCCTCAGGCGCGGGAAGCGGCAGGCAAGCCGTCACTTAACATGGCGCGCAGAAACTTGCGGGCGCTTTCACCCGTTTCGCTGTCATTGAGGGCCTGGGCCACCGTCGCCTGGAACAAACCGAAACAGCTGCCGCAGTCGTAGCGCTGGCCGCTGAAGCGCAGGCCGTGAAAGGGCTGTTCTCCAATGAGTTTGGCGAGGGAATCAGTGAGCTGTATCTCTCCGCCGCTGCCCTTGCCGGCGGACTCAAGATACGCAAAGATTTTAGGCTGCAGTATATACCGCCCGATGATCGACAGCGTCGAGGGAGCCTCGGCAGGCTCGGGTTTTTCCACCAGACCCTTGACGGACACGAGCCTGCCTCCGTCATGCCCTATATCGAGCACGCCGTACTTCGCTGTGTCCGCGCGCAGCACATTTTCAACCGCCACAAGATTGCCGCCTGCTTCCGCGTAGGCTTCCATCATCTGCGACAGGCAACCGCGCGGGCCGAGAATGACGTCGTCCGGCAGAATGACCGCGAAAGGCTCATCGCCGATCAGCTCGCGCGCGCACCATACGGCATGTCCCAGGCCCAGGGGCTGGTCCTGGTAGACCACCGACAGTTTGTTCTCTTCCGCCGTGCTGGCATGCAGGGCCGCGAGGCCGGCCGTTTTTTTTCGCGCTGTCAGCACGTCGAATAACGGGGGATGAGGCTTGAAGTGTTCCTCGATCAGCGACTTGTCCCGGCTGCTGACAAAAATGAATTCCTCGATGCCCGCCGCGCGCGCCTCTTCATAGGCATGCTGGATCAAAGGCTTGTCGCCCAATACCAGCATTTCCTTTGGCAGCACCTTGGTGGCGGGAAGAAAGCGCGTTCCCAATCCGGCAACGGGAAAAACCGCTTTTCTTACCTTTTTCTGGTATTTTTCTTTAATCATTTTCCCCGCTTCTGGTGTTTTAGGATTAGCGGCGACAACCGACCGGGTGAGAGCCAATTGAACCCGAGGCCGAATAGTTCCTTGAATAATAGCACTCTTCGCACGGTCGGTGACTATCTTTGAAATTCAAATGTGACTGGAATCAGGGATAATAGATGAATATTGATTAAAAAATGGTGCCCTCGGTCGGGGTCGAACCGACACATCCTTGACCAACCCCTCGTGGGGAAATCCCATACGCATGCATGCTTGGTCTACCCAAGATTCGACATTATGTTAAATTGATTAACTCTAGCATACTTGGGTATGCAGGAATGCAAAGTGACTTGCCCGCCCCTATATGTACGCCTTCAGAACCTGGATGAGCTACGCGATTGTGCCGACTATTCCCGCGTCGCCTTCACGAATATCGGCGCATCGGTCGAGGAAACATCGGATACGATTTCCGAGATTACCCGCTCCCTGAACACCAGAGAGGGAACCATGGGCGTTGCGGATATCAACGAAACCATCGTTGATCTTAACAAAAAAGAAGAACTGGTCTCGCGCTGCCTCGAAAGCCAGCTGCCTCTGGCGCGCGCAGCAAGGTACTCAAGCAGGAAGGGCTTCTGACGGGCGTTGGCGACGAGGGCGGCTTCGTTCCCAACCTTGGCAATAACGAAGCCCCGTTGAAGTACATTGTCCGCGCGATTGAAGATGCGGGCTATAAACCCGGTGCGGATACATGAGCTACCCCGCCTCGGAAAAGATGGAGATCCGGTGCCGCCCATCAATAATGACACAGCCATAAAGAAAAGTGCTACAGCGCCATATACTTTGAATCTGGTGGAAAACGGCGGAGACGCCTGTCGAAACGGCTTACTTTCGCCGCAATGCGGGCATGTCCTGGCGTTCTTTGAGATGGACTGCATGCAAATCGCGCATGTACAACCACATCCGTC
>JAYUPV010000295.1:0-7364 GCA_043759865.1 Alphaproteobacteria bacterium
CTGCGTAACAAAAACGAACCCGATGAAAAAATCGGACGCCTGCTGAAATTCCAGGATACTTTGGCCGCACGCTTTTCGGGCTATCAACGCCACAACCTCACGATGCTCGCGGCCGCCGTGGGCTTGCTGGCGGTCAGCCTGTTCGTACCGATGGCTGCTCCGCTGATCGCCCCTGTGCTGGTGAAAACGGTTGCCTCTCTCGGCGTGTTCGCCACCTTCTATACGCTTCTGGACGGGAACAGCACCGGCAAGGCGCTCGACGGTTTGCTGGGTGAGCAGATGGCGCAACAGGCGGAAAAACTCGCTCCGGAAAATACGGTGCGGCCCGCCCTGCTCCGTTCCATGAAAACGCCTTTTAACCGGAGCGCACAGGGCAAATACACCAAACACACCGCGCAACTGCAGGAATATGTCGCAGCGCCGCCCGCCCCTGCTCCGGCAGTGCGCCGCGCATGATTCCGGAAGACAGCGTGGTCGCCGATCTTTTTGAAGCCCTGCGGGAAATGGGCTCGCTGAATGTCGGCGAAAGCGCGCTGTTCGAGGACTTCGACGACGGCTTCTCGCCCGGTCTTGGCGCCGCTATGAGCAACATGCGAGACGCTATCCGCGACACGACGGAAGAGACCGTGAGGGAAGTAAAGCAGCAGGCGGGCGAAATGACGGAGAGCGTCGTCGCGGTATTCCGCTCCCCCCGCGCCAGCGACACAATCGCGCCGGAGCGCGCCGCGTTTGACCGGAAAAATTTTTAAAAGCCTAAAAATAAAAAGAAGGGAAAGAAAAATGAAAAAGAAACTCTCGCTGACCGAGCAATTCGCCCATCTCAAGAGCACACCACGCGTGTACCGCGACCGCGGCGAAACGACGTGGATGACGGAAGACGGAAAATTTCACCGCATCGGCGGTCCCGCGCAAGAATTCGAAAATGGCGACAAGATTTCCTATGTGAACGGCCTGCGCCATAACGAAACCGGCCCCGCCATCGACCTCGCCGACGGCCGCAAGTTTTACTACCTCGAAGGCAAAGAGCTTTCCGCGAAAGCTTTTGCCAAGAGAACGGGCAAGACTCCCTCTACCCCGTAAGGTGGCTTATCACGAAAGCGAAAAAGAACCCCGTCAGGTATAGCGCGACCGAGCAACCATAGATAACCCTGCCATAACGCCGCAATCTCAGGCAGGCTCTTGCAGCATCCGGGCTGACAGGGCACGGGGCGTTGCGCGCCTTCCATTGCAGCCAGCCCCCCGCGAGCAACAGCAGCGCGGCAATGGCAAACACCCATTGCTTGTGCTCGGTAAACCACACCAGCTGCGGGAACGAGCTGACAAGCCCCGCCAGCGTCGCGCCCGCCCCCAATGTCACGAACAGCGCGGGCATGGCACAACAGACAAGCGTGGAGGCCGAGGTCAGGAGCGACAGCCCCGCCAGCAGCTTTTCCTTTCGCGTCTCCATTTTCAGTCCCTCTCGATGCTGACGACGTCGAAACCAGCATCGGCGATGCCCTTTTTGATTTCATCGTCCCCGAGTGTTTTGCCGGGCTTGAGGTCTATCCTCACGATTTTTGTCGTCAGGTTCACGTCGACGGCCGAGACCGGCTCTTTTTTGCTGAACGTCTTGTTCATGGAAACCGCGCAGAAATCGCAGACCAGCCCGTTGACCGTCACGACAATATGTTTTCCGGCATGGCTTGCGAAAGCGGGCGTCGACATCAGCAGGACAGCGGCAATCATCATAAATTTTTTCATTTCGTTTCTCCTTAATAGGTGATCATGAGGTTGAACAGGAAGCTTCCCTTGTTCGAGAAACCGGCCTCCGCGAGGTAGTCGCCCTTGAACACACGCACAAGCGGCGTCACCGTCCAGGGTTCGCCCTCCTCAGGGAAGTGTTCCGCCTGCAGCATCAGCCAGGTGTGCAGGCCGCCCGCTTCGGCAACGTAGGGCGCGATACCGATGCGCGCCTTTTGCTGGAATTCCTGCTTCACCGCCTCTCCCGCCGCCGTATAGCGGTTTTCGTAGGAGATATAATGGCGGCGGCTTTCCCAGTCCGCTTCCAGCCCCGCGAAGCCGCCAGCCCTTTCGTCGCCGTCGTCATTGGCAACGCCAAGGCCGGACAGGAAAAAGAGGTTGGCCTGAGAGTCGCGGTTGTTCAGGCGCTTCGCCAGCCAATTGAATTCGATGCCCGCAAGCTCGCCATCGGTGTCGCGGTAATGGCTGATGAACGGGCCGAAGCTGGCGGTGGCGGTCGGCGAATAGATCATGGACGCGCCGTTTTCAAACAGGTCGTTACCAGTCATAAACATCCAGCCGCCCGCATAGGAAACGGGACGTGCATCGGCGCCCACAGGTAAAAACGCGCATAGAAAGGCGAGAATGGCGAGGCCGGGGCATCTGCCCCGCAGCATACATATTGGCATGGGTATCTCCTTGTTAACTGACGCAGATGGCGAAGGTGTCAGGCAAGGAAATCCGGCGGACGCAATCCGGGTATGAGTGTGAGATGCGAAAGCACACGCGCCGCAAGCTGTTCAGGCGCGGGTTGCAAGACAGGCAGGGCGAGCATGATGCCTTCCGCCAGTGCCGCAGGAGCAGCCATGCAGCCGTTGCACGAACCGCAGGGGCATTGCATGGACTTGCCGGTTTTTTCCTTGCAGCAGTCTTTGATTTTTCCGGCGGCGGTTTTACCGGCGTCCATTTTGTGGCCGGTCATTTTTTCCATCGGACAATCTGCCATGCCGCCAGCGGCAAAGGACGCCACAGGATAATGTGTGGCGAGCAGGGCAAGAACAAGCATGAGCCTGAGAATACGCATATCTTTATTATAACATGGCGTTTTAAAAAAGCCCAGTCGCGGCTTTACAGCCTGCTTTTGGTGCTGTCGCCGGCCCAGCCACGCACGGCGGCGGCAGGCATCGGCAGGTTTGTCAGCTTCACCACGGCGGCCAGCAGCCGCAGCGGCTTTACCGCATCCGCGTAATCCGCCTCTTTCAGATTGGCTGCTATTTCAAGGAACTGCCGGAAGGCCGGATGCACCTGCGGGCCTTTCAGCCGCAGCAGGTTGGAGTAAATGGTCTTTTTCTCGCGCACGATACCGGCGAGGCCTGAGGGGCCGCCTGCGATGGCCGAGCCCAGTATCTTCATCGCGCCCTCGGGCGTGTCCTTGCCTTTTTCGATGTTGGTCGCGACGGAAGAATAAAGATCGGCATAGGTCCCATAGCTCTTGAGGTCTTTCAAAAAGGCTTCCTGCAAAACATCCGCCAGTTTCGGGTTGGCGGCAATCTTCGGGTCGATGCCTGAAAACCATTCGTTGATCTGGTCGGAAGTCTTGCCAGACAAAAGGCGGGGTGCCGATTTTGCTCCTTCGAGGTTGAATTCCGTCTCAAGCGTCATGCGTGCCGTTTACCTTCTTTTGGCGTTGCTTTATTCTAGGAAAATCCTAGCATAAACCTATGGATTATGTCAATATTTTGGCTGTCTTTGACATTTTCATCCCAAAAAGCCATGGTAGGTCAGGGACAAACAAAAATTACATAATTTTATGGGCGCAAACCTCAAGCTAGAAATCATCGGTTTTGACAGCGGCTGGGGCTGCCGTGATTACCGCTGCGAGGACGGGCCTGCGCTGGTTCCCGCCGACAGCGTGCTGGCAACCCTGCGCAATCTCGGCATCGAGGCGAAGTGGCGCGGACCGCTCGGGTTGAAGTTCATCGGCAACCATGCCGACATCAAAACAAAAGAAGACAGCCTGCCCCTGACGCTCGAAGCCGTGCGCCGCCTGTGCGACCGCGTCATGAATTCGGTCGAGGCGGGCTATGTGCCCGTGGTCATCGGCGGCGACCATTCATCTGCCATCGGCACCTGGTCGGGCGTGGCGGCGGGGACAGGAAACCACGGCAAACTCGGCCTTGTCTGGCTCGACGCGCATCTTGATTCACACACCTATGAAACATCGCATCAGGGCAAATGGGGCGGCTGGTGGCACGGGCAGCCCGTGACGGCCATCACCGGTCACGGCCTTGCGTCTTTCCGGCATGTCGGCGGCAGGCAGGCAAAAATTTCTCCGCAGCATCTCAGCATCATCGGCCCGCACAGTTTCGAACCCGCCGAATTGGAATTTGTAAAACGCGAAGGCATCCGCGTTTATTTCCTTGAAGAAGTCCAGGCGCGCGGGTTCAAAGCCTGCTACGAGGAGGCACTCGTCCGCGCCACCACCGGCACCGCCGGTTTTGGTCTCACGATAGATATGGACAGCTTCCGGCCCGAGGACGCCCCGGGCGTGGGTGCCGCTGAAGACACGGGGCTGGTCGCCGCCGAAGTGCTGCCCGTTATCCGCTCCGTTGGCCGCCGCCCCGGTTTCAGGGCGCTGGAACTGGCGGAATTCAACCCGCATCAGGACGAGTTGAACAAAACAAGGCAACTTATCGAAAATCTTATCGAATCTGTTTTTTCATAAGCGATATTATAAATCAATAATTAACGAAAACTGGGGCATACTGTAGGTATCCGGCCCGGAAAGTATTTCCGGTCCCTGTTCAGGGGTTCCAGAAGGAAAATGCACAAGATACTCGGCCACATTGGTGTGATCGTTTGTACTCTCGGGGGCTACATGGCTCTCGGCGGACATCTTGCCGTGTTGAACCAGCCTTTCGAACTTGTGATTATTTTCGGCACGGGCATCGCCGCGTTCCTCATCGCGAATTCGAGCCACGTTATCAAGGCCTGCATATCGGACATGAAGGCTATCTATAAAAAAGACAAATATTCCAAACAGGAGTATATCGAGCTGTTGTCCATGCTCTACCTCGTGTTCAAGACGGCGCGCACCAAGGGCTGGCTAGCGCTGGAGCAGCATATCGAAAAGCCCGAGGAAAGCGAGATTTTCAAAAAATTTCCCTCCTTCCACGCCGATCACCACGCGGTCACGTTCCTGTGCGATTACCTGCGTATCATTTCGCTCGGCGCGGAAAAGCCTTTCGAGATCGAAGCGCTGATGGATCAGGAAATCGAAACGCAGGCAATGCAGCGCGGCCATACTTCCCACGCCATGCAGACAATGGCGGACGGGTTGCCCGCGCTCGGCATCGTCGCGGCGGTTCTCGGCGTCATTAAAACAATGGGTGCGATTACCGAGCCGCCCGAAGTCCTCGGCCGTCTCATCGGCGGCGCGCTTGTGGGTACGTTCCTCGGCGTGTGGCTGTCTTACGGCTTCGTCGGCCCCATCGCCTCCGCTATCAAAGAGCGTAACGAGAGCGAGTTGAAATATTACCTCTGCATGAAAACCTGCATCCTTGCCTATCTGCAGGGCGCAGCGCCGCAAGTCGCCATCGAATTCGGCCGCAAGATTTTACTGCACGACACACAGCCCACCTTCCTCGAGGTCGAGGAAGCGACATCAAATGTGACGGCATAAAATGGCAAAAAAGCAGAACGACGAAAAACAGCCGATCATCATCATCAAGCGCATCAAGAAGGTCGAAGGCGGCCACCACGGCGGCGCGTGGAAAGTGGCCTATGCCGACTTCGTGACCGCCATGATGGCGTTCTTCCTTTTGCTGTGGCTTTTGAACGTGACGACCGATGAGCAGAAGGCGATGATTTCATCGTACTTCGCGCCCGCCGACCCGCGCATCGCGACCTCGACTTCGGGCGCGGGCGGAGTGATGGGAGGCACCACTATTTCACCCGATGGCGCAATGACCTCCGACCGCACGCCCGTCTCCCAGCAGCGCGACCCTTCCGAGGGTGTTGGGAGGCAGGATGGCGAAGACGGCACCGCCCCGCCCTCGAAAGAAGAACAGCAACTGGAAGCGATGGACAAAGCCGACGACAAGGCCTTCGACCAGACGCAGGAAGCGATCCGGGAGGCGCTTGAATCGCAACCCGATATGAAAGACCTCGCGCAGAACCTGCTGATGGACATGACGCCCGAGGGGCTGCGTATCCAGATCGTCGATCAGGACGGCAAGCCGATGTTCGAAGTCGGCAGCGCCAAGCCCCTGCCCGCCGCGCTGAAACTTTTCGCCCTTGTGACGAGCGTGGTGAAGCCCCTGCCCAACAAGATTTCCGTGCGCGGGCATACCGACAGCACGCCCTATGGCAAGGACGCGATTTACACGAACTGGGAACTTTCCGCCGACCGCGCCAATGCCAGCCGCCGCGCCATGCTGGCGGATGAGCTGCCGCTCGAGCGCATCGAAAACGTGCAGGGCAAGGCCGACCGCGAGCCGCTGGTACCGAGCGACCTTTCGAACGCGCGCAACCGTCGCATCAGCATTATTCTCATGAAACAATCCATCACCTCCGGCATCAAGAAGCCCGCACCTGTCAAAAAAACCCGCTGGAGCGGCAGCCCCCTGCGCGAGCTGAAAAAGCAGGAAGAAGGCGTGATTTACTTCCCGTAGGCTCCCGCGCTATTATTGTTCATGATCGCAAAACCATCGACATTGCAGTTATACCTTCTCCCGCGCGGGCCCTGCCCGTATCTTGACGGGCTGACCGAGCAAAAGGCCGCGACGCTGCTGGATAAATCCGACGCCGCGCTTGCACCTCTGCTCATCGAACGGGGGTTCCGCCGCAGTCAGGGCATGTTCTACCGCCAGAAATGCCCCACCTGCCGGGCCTGCCTTGCGTCACGCCTCTGCCTCAAGGACTTCAAGCCGACAGGCGGCTTTGCCCGCACGTTGAAAAAAAATGCCGACCTTTCCTTTACCGTCGAAGTACCGCTGGCGACTTTTCCGCTGTACGAATTATTCTCGGCCTATCTTCACGCGCGACATGCGGAAGGAGGCATGGCGAATATGTCCTACGGCGCATTCCAGCAGATGATGGAAGATTTCCCCGCCGACACAAAATTCCTTGTCGCACGCAAGGGCGATGACGTGATGGGCGTGATGCAGTTCGATGACCTTCCCGACGGTGCATCCGCCGTTTACAGTTTTTTCAAGCCCGAAGAAGAAAAACGCAGTCTCGGCACATGGATGATTTTAAAACTCGCGGAATACACCGCCAAAGCGGAAAAGCCTTATATCTATCTCGGCTTCTGGGTGAAGCAGTCGCAGAAAATGTCATACAAAGCGAAATTCCAGCCGCTCGAATTGTTTGTCGATGAAAAATGGATCGAGTTTAAGGAAGGGTAAGTACCTGCTCCTTATTCCTTCCTGAATGCCGCGAAGTGGCCTTTCCACAGCGTGCGGAAACCCAGACGTTCATACAACTCAACGGCGCGGTCGTTGTCGCCGCGCACATGCAGGAACGGGGTTTCACCGCGCTTTTCTATTCCGGCAATAACCTGCCGCATGGCGGCTGCGGCATAGCCCTTGCCGATATGGTCGGGATGCGTGCAAACGGCACTGACTTCGGTGTGGCCGGGCACT
>JAYUPV010000296.1:0-7840 GCA_043759865.1 Alphaproteobacteria bacterium
ATTTCGCAGAACCGCCAAGACCGGCCACTTCCGTATCGAAGCGGGCGATAAGACCCTCTGTCGGGTCCTGCTTGTTGTCGGTGCTGTCATAGCTGATGCGCTGGGTGACCGCCGAGGTGGAGCGTACGCCTTCCTGCTGCTGGATGTAGATGGAGGCGGTGGCGGGCACGTTGGTGATCTCGTTGCGGGAGAAATAATAGCTGAGGTTCTGCCGCCATTTGTCGGCGAGCGGATAGCCGATGCGCAATGCGCCGCCCGTACGTTTCGAGTCATACGAGCTTTCGCTCTGCAAGTCGCGCGTGACGTGAAAAATATCGAAGCCCGCGGCAAGGTCGCGCTTCAGGAAATAAGGCTCGGTAAAGCTGATGTCGAACTCGGTGCGCCTTGTGGCGATAGTGGTGGAGAAGGACAGCTGCTGGCCTTTGCCGAGGAAGTTCTTTTCCTTGACGTTAAAATTACCGACCGCGCCGTCGGAGGTGGAGAAGCCGCCGCCCAATGACAATTCGCCGGTCGATTTTTCGCTGACAGTGACGTCGATATCCGTCTTGTCGGGCGTGCTGCCGGGCACGGGCTTGGCCGTGGCCGTCTCGAAGAAGCCGAGGTCCTTGAGGTTCTGTTCCGATTTTTTCAGCTTGGACAGATTGAACGGGTCGCCTTCAGACAGCATCATCTCGCGGCGCACCACTTCGTCCAGCGTGCGGTTGTTGCCGTTGATGTTGATGTTCTCGACAAAAATCTTCTGGCCTTCGGTGAAGTTGAAGTTGATGTCGATGGTGTGCTTGTCGCGGTGGCGGTCAACGGCGGGGCGCACATCGACGAAGGAATACTGGCGGCTCTCGAGCGCAGCGGTCAGCTTGTTGATGGTCTTTTCGACATCGCTCGCCTTGTACCAGTCACCCGGCTCGAAGGCGAGGTGCTTTTTGTAGGCATCGGCCTTCAGGCCCGGAATGGTGCTGTTCAGGTTGATGTTGCCGATTTTATACCGCACACCTTCGTCGATGGTGAAGGTGACGTAGAAATCCTTGCGGTCGGGAGAAAGCTCGGCGATGGCGCTGTCCACACGGAAGTCGGCGTAGCCGTGGTCGAGATAGAAACGGCGCAGCATCTCGCGGTCATAGGCGAGACGATCGGGGTCGTATTTGTCGTCGCCCGACCAGAAACGCCACCAGCGTTCCTCTTTGGAACGGACGATTTTTTTCAGCTTGTCGTCGTCGAAGCGCTTGTTGCCGATGAAGCTCATGCGCGAAATCAGAGTCTGCGGGCCTTCGTTGATTTCGAAGACGAGGTCGACGCGGTTCTGGTCGCGCTTGATGATCTTGGCCTGGATATCGGCGGAGAAACGCCCGCCGATGCGGTAGATTTCCTGCATACGTTCCACATCGGCCTGCACCTTGGTGCGGGTCAGCACGTTGCGGGGGCGCAAGCTGATTTCGTTTTGCAGGTCGGCGTCCTTGACCTTCTTGTTACCCTCAAAGGCGATCTGGTTGATGATCGGGTTTTCGACCACCTGAATAACGAGGTCGCTGCCTTCCTGATAGAATGTGATGTCGGCAAACAGGCCGGTGGCAAACAGGTTTTTCAGCGCCCCGTCGAGCTTGTCCATGTCAAAGGCATCGCCCGCCTGCATCTCCATATACGAAAGCACGGTCGCAGGCTCGATGCGCTGCGTACCTTCGACGCGTATCTGGCGGATGCTCTGCGCCTGCGCCTCGCCCACCCCGTGCGACAAAAGCATGAGTATGGCTAGGCATGCCATCGCCAAGGAGCGTAACAACTTTACTGATTTTTGCTTTATCAACTGTGCGCTTCGAATCTTGTTATGTTTTTGTTTTTTTTAAGATATCAGATTCTTAACATAGTCGACAATCTTCAGCTGCACCAAATCGTTCCATGTCGCGAGGAACATAATACCGAGCAGGAAGACAAGGCCGACCCTCAGGGCGTATTCCTGCACCTGTGCGCTGAGCGGCTTGCCACGCGCGATTTCCATAGCATACATCGCAAGGTGTCCCCCGTCGAGCAGCGGAATGGGCAGCAGGTTGATGAGCCCGAGGTTCACCGACAAAAGCGCGGTAAAGGTGATGAAGGCGATAACACCCTGAGACGCGAAATCTCCCGCATAGGCGCCGATGCGCAGCACACCGCCGAGTTCATCGGTCGAGCGTGTGCCGATCAGCATCTGGCCGAGCGCCTTCAGCGTCATGGCGGTAATGCGCCAGGTTTCACCCACGGCGGCGATGAAGCCGGTGAAGATATTGTGCGGCTGCATTTCGAACCCGCCGGTGGGGCTCATGATGCCGATGCGGCCGATTTCATGGCGGAAGCCAAAACGGTCGACCTCGACAATGCGGCGCGGGGTGACGGTGATGGTCGCGGGGTTGGCTTCGTCCCATTTCTTTTCCGCAGGGATATAATGTATAAGCTTCACCTCCAGCGGCTTCTCGATATTCAGGTCGGTGATGGGGCGCAGGTCCTGAAAGCGCGTAACGGCTTCGCCGTTGATGGACAAAATTTTGTCATCGAGCTTGATGCCGGCCGCTTCCGCTGCCGAACCCTCGACAATTTTCGCCGCAACGGGGGGAGTGAAAGGCTGGCCCTGCACGGTGAACAGCCCCGCGAGAACGATGATAGCGAAAAGGTAATTGATGGCGGGGCCCGCGACCACGATGGCCGCACGCTTGTGAATAGGCTGTGCGTAGAAGGCGACTTTCCTCTCCTCGGGCGTGTGCGGGCGCACTTTGCCGCTTTCGTCCTCGACCCCTTCCGTCGGGGTCGCGCTAGAAGGGTCGCTGTCGCCGAACATCTGCACATAGCCGCCGAGCGGGATCATGCATATCTTCCAGCGGGTGCCGTGCTTGTCGTTGCGGCCCCAGATTTCCTTGCCGAAACCGATGGAGAATTTCTCGATTTTCACGCCGCACAGACGGGCGATAATGTAGTGGCCCCATTCGTGGATGGAGACGAGGATGCTGAGCACGAGCAGGAAAGGCAGCCCATAATCTTTCAAAAACGAAAGCGGCGTCGAGATCAGCGTTTGTAACATTTCCATGGATAGTCCCCCGTGCCGTGGCCAAAAATGGCGTTTCTTCTATTTTAACGCCTGAATCACTTCTGCGGCAATACTACGCGCTTCGGCGTCCAGGGCAAAGACGTCATTAATATCTGATATGGCTTTGATTTTTACCGTTTGCAAGACCTGTTCGGAAATTCTTTCGATGGCGGAGAATTCCAGCTTTTTTGCAAGGAACGCCTCCACCGCCACCTCGTTCGCCGCGTTCAGCACTGTCGGGTGCCCTGCCCCGGCTTTCAACGCCTGACGGGCAAGATTGATGGCAGAAAATCTATTTGTATCAATGGGTTCAAACGACAAATTGATGTTTTTAGTCAAGTCTAGATTTTCGCCCGTGGTTTCAACCCTCCCGGGCCAAGCCAAAGTGTGGGCAATCGGCGTCCGCATATCGGGCGCGCCCATTTGAGACAAGATACTTCCGTCAAGATATTCAACCATTGAATGAACAATTGACTGCGGATGGATGAGAACATCGATTTGTTCTGATTTCAGATTAAAGAGATAAGCAGCCTCGATGATTTCCAACGATTTATTCATCATGGTTGCGCTGTCGACCGAAATTTTCGCGCCCATCGCCCAGTTCGGGTGACGTATCGCCTGCTCGGGCGTGACGCCGGCAAGTTCCGCGCGCGTCTTCCGCAGGAACGGGCCGCCGGATGCGGTGAGTATGACGCGTCTGATGCCTGCGCGGTGGTCGTTATCGAACACCTGAAAGACGGCATTATGCTCACTATCGACCGGCAGCAGAGTCGCGCCCGATTTCCGCACCGCGTCCATCATGAACGGCCCGGCGCAGACGAGTGATTCCTTGTTGGCAAGCGCGACCGTCCTGCCCTGCTGGATAGCTTTGAGAGTCGACTCAACCCCGGCCGCACCAACGATCGCGGCCATAACCCAGTCACAGGAAATTCCGGCGGCCTCGATAACGGCCTTGTGCCCAGCGGCGGCTTTGACGTTCGAACCTTCGAGGGCTTTTTTCAGGTCGTTATAAAGAGTTTCATCGGCGACAACGGCCAGCTCGGCCTTCAAATCGCGCGCCTGTTTCGCCAACAGTTCGACGTTTTTGTTGGCCGTCAGCACCTTGACCGCGAATTTGCCGCGATGGCCGCTGATAAGGTCAACGGTGCTGCGCCCGACCGAGCCCGTGGAACCGAGAATGGTCACGCTGCGCGGCGCGGTTTGCGGTGAAGGGGTTTGCGAGGGCTGCGCCATCGCTAGTGCGCGATCATGGCTATCGTGCCGAAGAACAGCGCGACCAGCATCAGCGCGTCCACGCGGTCGAGAATGCCGCCATGGCCGGGAATGAGCGTGCCGGTGTCCTTCACGCCGTATTTGCGCTTGAACATCGAGATGAACAAATCACCCGCCTGCCCGAACGCGCCGAGCACGAAGGCGAGCGCAAAGTATTGCGCCCAGCCCCAGTTGGCAAGCGTATGCACGCCGAGTTTTTCCGTGAGCGACGGGCAGGCAAGCCCCGCCGCAACGATACCCGCGCCGAAGCTGGAACCCCAGAAACCCGCCCATGTTTTTTTCGGGCTGATTTTCGGCGCCAGCTTTGCGCCGCCGATAGCGCGGCCCGCGAAATACGCGAAGCTGTCGCTCGACCAGACGATCAGCAGCAGCGTGAGCATATGGTACAGCCCCTGCCGCGTGTCACCGTCGCGCAGCCATATCATCGTGATGAAGGAAAAGCCGATATAAACCACGCCGAACAGCAGCTCCCACGGCTTCGGCCCCTGCTTTGAAAAGTTATAGGCGAAGATGAGGAAAGTGAGCGACAGCAGGAACAGGAAAGACGGTATCGGGCTTGTCACCATGCCGGCGGTCGCCGTGGCAAGCGCGGTCAGGATGGTCGCCGTATGCGCAAGATAGCGCGGCGGTTGCATGCCGATCGTGACCATGCGCGACCATTCCCATGCACCGACGCCAGCACCCGCCGCCAGCATCAGCGTAAACAGAGGGCCGCCGAAAACGAGTATGGCGATAACGATGGGCGCAAAAATGAGGGCTGATTTGAGCCGTGTGCGGAATGATGAATCGACCTTGATCGTCATGAAGCTGCTTTCCGCGACAACCCGCCGTAACGGCGGTCGCGCCCGTTGAAGAAGGCAATCGCCTCCTCCATGTCCTTCTTGCCGAAATCGGGCCAGAGGGTGTTGGTGAAAAACAGCTCGGCATAGGCGAGCTGCCACATAAGGAAGTTGCTGATGCGCGATTCACCGCTCGTCCGTATCATCAAATCCGGATCGGGGATGTTGCGGGTCATGAGGTGGCGGGAGAAAATATCTTCGTCGATTTTATCAATATCGACCGCGCCCGATTTTGCAAGCAACGCCAGCTCGCGCGCCGCGAACACGATATCCTGCCGTCCGCCATAGGAAAGCGCGATGACGACGGTGATGGTGCGGTTGGCCGCCGTTTCCGCTTCCATCTTTTCAATGATGCCCACGATGTCTTCGGGCAGGCGCGTACGGTCGCCGATGACCAGAAGGCGCGCGCCATTTTTCTTCATCTCGGCCGTTTCCCTTTTCAGGTAATACCGCAGGAGGTTCATCAAATCTTCGATTTCATCGGGCGGGCGGTTCCAGTTCTCGGACGAAAAACTGAACAGCGTCACGAACGGAATACCAAGTTCGCGTGCGGCCTCGACAGCGCGCTGCGCCGCCTCAGCGCCTTTTTTGTGGCCTTCGGCGCGCGTCAGCCCCCGCGCCGTCGCCCATCTGCCGTTGCCGTCCATGATGATGGCAACGTGATTGGGTAGCGTGTTTTGCGGGGGCGCGGTCATGTAAAGGTCAGACCTGCTTGATTTCGGTTTCCTTGTGGGAAAGGCTGTCGTCGACTTTCTTGATCCAGCCATCGGTCATTTTCTGGATCTTGGTTTCGCTCATTTTCAGGTCGTCTTCGGAGAGCTTGCCTTCGGTCTTCATCTTTTTCGCCAGATCCATGCCTTCGCGGCGCAGGTTGCGCACGGCAACGCGTGCGCCTTCGGCGTATTTCGCGGCGATTTTCGCCAGTTCCTGACGGCGCTCTTCGGTAAGGCCAGGCAGCGGAACGCGGATGAGCGTGCCGGACGGTTGCGGGTTAAGGCCGAGACCGGCGGAGGCGATGGCCTTCTCGACAGCCTTGGTGTTGCCGGCATCCCAGACCTGCACGTTCAGCAGGCGGGCTTCGCCGACCGAGACGCTCGCGACCTGGTTCAGCGGCATTTTCGAGCCGTAAACTTCGACCTGCACGCTGTCGAGCAGCGCGGCGGAAGCGCGACCGGTGCGGAGGCCGCCGAGTTCCTTAGTGAAACTTTCATGAGCGGCATGCATGCGGCGCTCGAGATCGGATGTGTTGACTTCAGCCATTGACGACTTCCTTTTCGGTCACAATGGTGCATTCGCCTCGGCCCTGCATGAGCTCGGCAAACGCACCGGGGCGTTTGATTGAAAAGACGATGACGGGGATATTGCTCTCGCGTGCCAGCGAAATCGCCGACGCGTCCATCACGCCGAGGTCCTTCGACAGCACGTCGAGATAGGTGAGCGTGTCGAATTTCGTGGCGGTTTTGTCTTTGGCGGGGTCAGCGGAATAAACGCCGTCGACCTTGGTGCCTTTCAGCAGCGCGTCGCAGCCCATTTCGGCGGCGCGGAGAGCGGCTGCGGAATCTGTCGTGAAGAACGGGTTGCCGGTGCCCGCACCAAAAATCACCACGCGGCCTTTTTCGATGTGGCGGATGGCGCGGCGGCGAATGTAAGGCTCGCACACGCTGTCCATCGGGATGGCGGATTGCACGCGGGTGTCCACGCCGATTTTTTCGAGCGCGTTCTGCATGGCAAGCGAGTTGATGAGAGTGGCGAGCATGCCCATGTAGTCGGCCGAAGCGCGGTCCATGCCTTGAGCCGCGCCCGAGATGCCACGGAAAATATTTCCGCCGCCGATAACGAGGCAGACCTGCACGCCGAGCTTGACCGCGTCTTTCACGTCTTGTGCGACGCGATTGACGGTTTCGGTGTCAATGCCGTATTCCCCCCCGCCCATCAGGGCTTCGCCCGAAATTTTGAGGAGGACGCGCTTGAACCGAGTCTTGGTCATGGTACCGATATTCCCCTGTTGGCGGCGGATGATTACCCGTGCGCCATCTTCGCGACTTCGCCAGCGAAGTCGTCTTCTTTTTTCTCGACGCCTTCACCGAGTTCATAGCGGGCGAAGCCTGCAATTTTCACTGAGCCGCCTGCGTCTTTGCCGGCTGCTTCCAGCACAGCCGAGATTTTGGTGGAGCCGTCGATGATGAAAGTCTGCTCGAGCAGGACGACCTGTTCGTAATATTTACGCAAGCTACCTTCGACCATCTTCGCGACGATGTCGGCGGGCTTGCCGCTTTTTTCTGCTTTGTCTGCATAGACCGAACGCTCGCGGGCGATCAGGTCGGGGCAGAGGCTGGCGACATCGAGCGATTCAGGACGCGATGCAGCGATGTGCATGGCGAGCTGGCGACCGAGAGCTTGCAGCTTTTCCGCGTTGCCGGTTGATTCAAGTGCAACCGCCACGCCGATTTTGCCGCGGCCCGGAACGAGAGCGCTGTGGACATAGGTCGCAACTACGCCCTGCTTGACCGTAACGGCCTGCAGGCGGCGGAGGTTCATGTTTTCGCCGATGGTGGCGACGAGGCTGGCGATTTGCGCCTCGACGGTCTTGCCGCCGAGATCAGCCTGCTTCAGCTTGTCGACGCAATTGAACTTGCCTTTGACGGCGAGGTCGGTGATCTGGTTGATGAGCTTCTGAAAA
>JAYUPV010000297.1:0-4220 GCA_043759865.1 Alphaproteobacteria bacterium
CCTTGGCGTTATTTGACTTTTTTAGCATTATCAGGTAGTGTGCAGTCGAAATCACCGCAGGATTTTGTGCGTTAATTCAACCTCCAAGGAGGATGACACATGATTTGGAAGTTATTCGGCTCCGAGCAAAAAGTTCAGGAAGCCCTCGACCAGTCGATCGGTTACGACATATCGCCCACCGTCATTCAAATGGCGGCGAACAGCGATGTCCAGCCAAAGGTTGACAAACCCTCCGCAAAGCCCGAATTTTACTTCATAGCGCCCTGGGACGAAAAACAAGCCTAGAGGCGATTCCATCTAACGGGGGATTTCTCATGGCATCACCAGACGCACTTTCATCCAACACCCAAAAGGCGGTGCTGGAAAGCCTTCCTTTGCAGCATAAACAAAACGCCAACAAAGCACTCAAGAGCGCGCTGTGGACAGCCGCAGGTGTCGCGGGCTATGCCGCCGCTGTCGCGGTGCTGCCGGCCGCAGCCTTGCCACTGACCCTCATGGTCGCAGCAACGGTCACGGTCTATAACGGTTTCAAGCTGCTCGGCAACGCCAGCCGCGCGCTTTCGCTGCTCAAGCTGAAAGCCGATGTGAAGGACGAAAAGTTTGTGCCGAAGCTGAAAGCAAAAGCGGGCAAGGCGCTGCACCGCGCCTCCAGGCTGAACGATTTTTCGCAAAAAGCGTTCTATGTGACGCTCGGCGTTCTCGCCGCTTCATTCGTTCCGGTGCTGGCGCCCATCGCCGCTGTCGCTTACCCGATTGCGGTTCTCGGCATGCTCGGCACTTGGGCTGCTTCCGACTGGACGAAGGGCACAGCCGAGGCCACCACGCCGACCGCGAAACTTGTGTACCAGCATCAGGTGGCCGAAGGCACGATTGCTCCCGCCGAGCGCATTTTGCCGCCGGGTGCTTCCGTCGACCGCGCGCCGCAGAAAAAGCAGGGCTCGATCTTCGACATGTTCAAGCGTAAAGCCGCGAATGACTCAAAGCCGGAAAACAAAAAACCCGCGCCCCAAGCCAAGCTCGCTCCGCCGAAACCCTGATACAGGAAAAATACCCATGCTGAAACATATCGCCTTTGCGGCTTTGGTGTCCGCCGTTCTGTTGCTTTCACCCGCTGCTTTCGCCGATACCGCAACGCCTCCCGCTGCCGCCCGTGCGCAGGCAGTCTGCCCCGACGGTCAGGTAAAAAACAAGGCAGGCTTGTGCGAAACACTGGGGACAAGGGACCGTGGCCCCGTCACGACGCCTGCTGTCCCCGCCGCTTGCGGGAATGGCCAGACGGCAGGGCTGATGGGTTTCTGCGCCACCGAAACGCAGGCGAACGGCAACTGCAAGGCCCCCTTGAAAAAAGCGTCTGACGGCAAATGCTATTCCAAGCAGGACGCGGCTATCATCAAGAACGGTTGACTTTTACCGGTTCAAAAAAAGCGGGTTAACCTTGGTTAATCCGCTTTTTTGTGAGCAATTTCAAACCATATCAGTCCGATAGGAATAAATTGACAAAACAGGGGAATCTTTGTACCGTTAAGCCAGTTTCAACAGCTTGAAATCGAGCAGATGAACCGGATCGTTTTCGGCCCAGATACGAGACAAAAATCCAATCTACTCTCGGCACCCGTGGCGCGTTTCGCTTTTCACGGGTTTATTTTTTCCATCAACCCCCCTCAGGAGAACTAAATGATCGACACCCCCGTCCTTTCCACAGAAGCCCAGAAGGACATTGCCAGCCACGCGGAATCAGCTGCAAGAATAAGCCACTCGAAAATCAAAAAGCCGCTGCTCTGGGCGTTTGGCGGCATTGCTCTGGCGGCGGTTGCTTTCATTGCCTTCCCGCCCACAATCGTGCCGCTTGTCGCGAGTGTTGTGGCGGCGGTGGCGGGCATGCTCGGTGCGACTTACGCGGCGGGGCATGCGTTGAACGAGCGAGTCATGCTCAAGACAAAAGAAGAAACATCCGGTGAAGGCTTCGTTGCAAAAGCCAAGGCACGCGCCGCAGGCTTTGCCAAGTTCAACAAGCTGGCCGACAGGATCGGCGATATCGGGCTGTTCAGCTATGTCGGCGCGGTGTTCCTGCCGCTCGCCCTGCCGGTGATTGCGCCGGTGGCGGCGGTGGTGGGCGTTCTCGCCAGCTTTGCATGGTTCGGCGGGCGGATAGCGCATGCCGCCACAGGCGAGGTCGCACACGGCACCAAGTCGATTGAAACCGATATCGAAGCCAGCGTGAACAGAGGCATTGCAGCCGCGACACTCGGCGGTTCTTCCGCGCCCTCCGGCCTTGCCAGCGTGCCTTCGCCCTCGGCAGGCTTTGGCTTGGCGGCGAACGCAAATGCGCCTGCTGCGGTGGTGGACGACAAACCTGCCGTGAAAGCGCCTGCAATAAAGCCCTGATATCTTTTTTCCATACAATCAAGGCGGCTTATATCAATTGAGCCGCCTTTTTTGTTGGCCTATAGTCAGGATGACCCGTTTACCGTCATCCCAGTGAAAGCTGGGATCTCCAGATTCATAAAATCAGATGCCAGCCTTCGCTGGCATGACAGCCAGGAGGATAGAGATGGCCCAGCTCGCATCGCAACAATCCGCACAGTCGCAGGAATACCAGAAAAATTTCGCAGCCACCGAAAAAGTGGTGGGCGATTTCAAGGCGCAGCTGGCCGAGATACAAAAAGGCGGCGATGAAAACGCCCGCGCCAAGCACCTCGGCAGAGGCAAAATGCTGCCCCGCGACCGCGTGAAAAACCTGATCGACCCCGGTTCGCCCTTCCTCGAATTTTCCGCCTTCGCTGCCCACGGCACGTATAAAGACGTTGTTCCGGCGGCTGGCATGATTAGCGGCATCGGGCGCGTTTCTGGCACCGAATGCGTGATTGTGGCGAATGACGCGACGGTGAAGGGCGGAACATACTATCCGCTGACCGTCAAAAAACACCTGCGCGCACAGGAAATTGCGGCGCAAAACAATTTGCCCTGCATCTACTTGGTCGACAGCGGCGGCGCGTTCCTGCCGATGCAGGACGAGGTTTTTCCCGACAAGGAACATTTCGGGCGCATCTTCTACAACCAGGCAAACATGAGCGCGCGCGGCATTCCGCAAATCGCCGCCGTCATGGGTTCTTGCACCGCAGGCGGCGCGTATGTTCCCGCCATGTCCGATGAATCTATTATCGTCAAAAACCAAGGCACGATTTTCCTCGGCGGTCCCCCTCTCGTGAAGGCGGCAACGGGTGAGGAAGTGAGCGCGGAAGATTTGGGTGGTGCCGATGTGCATTGCCGCCAATCCGGCGTTACCGACCATTACGCGCAGAACGACGGGCATGCGCTCGCCATCACGCGCCAGATTGTGGCGAACCTGAACCGGAAAAAGAATATCGGCCTTGCTGTGAAAGACAGCGCCGCGCCGAAATACGACCCGAAAGAAATCTACGGCATCATTCCCGCCGACAGCCGCAAGCCCTATGACATCCGCGAAATCATCGCGCGTATTGTCGACAATTCCGAATTTGATGAATTCAAAAAGCTGTACGGCGACACGCTGGTCTGCGGTTTCGCGCATCTGTTCGGTTATCCCGTCGGCATCATCGCCAATAACGGCATCCTGTTTTCCGAGAGCGCGCTGAAAGGCGCGCATTTCGTCGAGCTTTGCTGCCAGCGCAAAATTCCGCTTATCTTTTTGCAAAACATCACCGGTTTCATGGTCGGCCGCAAATACGAAGCAGGTGGCATTGCCAAAGACGGCGCGAAACTGGTGCATGCTGTGTCTTGCGCCCAAGTGCCGAAATTCACCGTTCTCATCGGCGGTTCGTTCGGCGCGGGCAACTACGGCATGTGCGGCAGGGCATATAACCCGCGCTTCCTCTGGACATGGCCGAACTCGCGCATTTCCGTTATGGGCGGCGAACAGGCGGCAAGCGTTTTGGCGCAAGTCAAAAAAGACGCCATGGCCGCGAAAAAAGAAACCTGGGCAGCAGCCGAAGAAGAAGCCTTCAAAAAACCCATCCGCGACCAGTACGAAACCCAAGGTCACCCGTATTACGCCTCGGCACGGTTGTGGGACGACGGCATCATCGACCCCGCCGATACGCGCATGGTGCTTGGCCTGTCGCTCTCGGCCTCGCTCAACGCGCCTGCGGAAGATACGAAATTTGGCATTTTCAGGATGTGATGATGTTGTACTGGAAGCAGAATGCTATTGTCATTACGCTTTTTAGTATTTTACCGGTAGC
>JAYUPV010000298.1:0-5820 GCA_043759865.1 Alphaproteobacteria bacterium
CATGGCGGAGGATTCTTCTGTCACAGCCTGGAGGACGGCGGCGATCAGTTCGGCATTTGGCGGCAGGGGGATGTATTCCTTCGCGCCCGCTTTGATGGCCTTCACGGCCGTTGCAGCGTCGGTGCCGATGCCGCAGGCGACCACGGGGACAGCAAAGCGCTCTTCCTTCAGCTGCAGGATGAGTTTGGCGATATCCTGCTTGACATCAACCATCAACAGGTCAGCACCCTTGCCGGCGCGCAGCGCACCCATCGCCTGTTCGATATCCTCGGTATGCGTGACTTTGGCACCGCGGCCGATGGCAATTTTGCCAGCCGTGCTGATTTGGCCGTTGAGGCTGCCGACGATCATCAGACGCATCGCAAGAATTCCCCGTTATGCGGTTATGGCTTTATTGTGCCGAGCGGTCGGATTTCACGATTTCCGTCATCGTCACGCCGAGGCGGTCTTCGACGACGATAACCTCGCCGCGCGCGACCAGGCGGTTGTTGACATAGATGTCGATCGCCTCGCCGACCTTGCGGTCAAGCTCGACAACCGCGCCGCGGCCGAGTTTCAGCAGCTGGCTGACCTGCATGGTCGATTTACCCAGCACCGCCGAAATCTGCACGGGGATGTCGTAAATAGCGTCGATGTCTTTCTTGCGGACCTCGGTGGTTACGTGGTCCTGCATTTCCTCGAATTCCACTTGCGGCTTGTTCGGGTCGTTTGCCATTTCATTCTCCAGTTGTTAAGCGTTCAATCTTTTGTGCGTTTCAGTGTTTCCTGCATGCCTGCGATGGCCTTTGCGAATTCGCCCTCGATCTGGGCGTAGAGCCGTTCATACATCCGCTCGGCGCCGCCATCCGCCCATTCGACTCTCACGTCGCTCGGGCTCAGGTGGTCGTCGGCCAGCAAAATGACTTTCCCCGCATAGCCTTTTTCGATGGCAAGGCCGTCGATCTGGCCGCGCAGGGATTCAAGATGGGCTGTGGGCACGGTGATAGCAATGCGGGGTTCATCCCGCCTTGCCTCGATAGCCTCCACAATCACGCGCTCGATCTCGTCGAGCGAAAAACGGTCGGCGAATTGCGGCAGCAGCTTGTGTGTCACGCGCGCCGTCAGCATCACGGTGTTCATCATCTGCGCGATCTCGCGCCTGTCTTCGGCCAGCACCAGCTTTTCAAGTAGTGTGATGATTTTTTCGAGGTAGCGGAGCGAAAGCTCTTCCTGCTGCTGGCGCGTTTCCTTTACGCCCTCCGACTTGCCTTGCTCCACGGCCTGCTGCCTGGCCAGCAGTAATTGCTCCTCCGTATAGACGGGATCGTCCGGCGAGGCCTTCTGCTCGCCGAAATCGTTGGTGTCGAAGAGGAACTTCTTCACCTCGCCGTCATTTTTAGTAGATGAGCTCATCTTCATCCTTGGAGGTTATAATGGTGATCTCGCCGCGCTCGTTCAGGTCTTTCGCCGTCATCACCAGGCTTGCCTGTGCTTCTTCCACGTCCTTCAGGCGCACGGGTCCCATGGCTGCCATGTCTTCCTTCATAATCTTGGCGGCGCGTTCCGACATGTTCGAGAAGAACAGGTCCTTCATCGCATCCGACGCGCCTTTCAGGGAGAGCGGCAGCATTTCCTTGTTCGCGGAACGAATAACAGTTTGTATCGCCGACGGGTCGAGGCGTCCGAGGTCTTCGAAGGTGAACATCAGGCTGCGGATCTTCTCGGCGCTGTCGGGGTTGCGTTCCTCGAGGCTGGTCATGAACTTGGTTTCAGTCGAGCGCTCGAGGTTGTTGAAAATCTCGGCCATGATTTCGTGGCTGTCGCGGCGGTTGGTTTTTGCGAGGTTCATCATGAATTCGGTGCGCAGCGTTTTCTCGACATCGTCGAGGACTTCTTTCTGCACGGCCTCCATGCGCAGCATGCGCATGATGACTTCCATTGCGAAGCCTTCCGGAAGCTGGGCAAGGACTCTTGCTGCGTGGTCGGCGGTAATTTTTGACAGCACGACTGCGACGGTCTGCGGATATTCTTTCTGCAGGAAGTTGGCGAGGATTTCCTCGTTCACGTTGGAGAGCTTTTCCCACATCGTGCGGCCGGCAGGGCCGCGGATTTCCTCCATGATGCCGTCGACTTTTTCCTTGCCGAGAACTTTTTGCAAAAGGCGCTCGGTGGAATCAAGCGTACCGACGAGGGAGGAGGTGGAGGTTATGCTTTCCGCGAATTCGATGAACAACCGCTCGATTACCCCTGCGCTGACCTTGCCGAGGTTCGACATGGTCTGCGAGAGTTGTAATATTTCTTCCTGATCGAGCTGCTCGAATACCTTGGCGGTGTATTCCTCGCCGAGCGACAGCAGCAGGATGGCGGCTTTTTCTGTGCCGCTCAGGGTGCGGTAGTCTTCACGGACGCGCATAGGCTATCATCTCCCTATCTCTCAATTCTCCTGCGTCATCCACTGGCGGATGACGGAAACCGTCTCGTTCGGATGGTTGGTAACAAGGTCGCTAATTTTCTGCACGCTCGAAGCCTTCACTTTGCCTTCGACGGCCGACATGTCGATCATCGATTCAAGCTCGGAAGGACCACTCAGCATGCCGGTACCGCCAGGGCCGGACAATTGCGCCTGTTGCGCCTGTCCTGCCAGCATGGCTTGTTCATCAGCCGTGCCGGGCTGTCGCCCTGCGCGTGCCGCCGCGCCGAAATGCATGACGAGGGGGCGCAGGACGAGCAGGATCACGAGGATGGCGACGATAGACAGCGCCACCGTTTCCGCCACACCGAGGATGCCCGATTTCGGGAAGCCCATGATGGTGTCGTCGGGCAGGGGAGCGGCGTCGAACATGTCGGTGTCGGCGAATTGCATGTTCACCACTTCCACCTTGTCGCCGCGACTTTCGTCATAGCCGACCGCCGATTTCACGAGCGAGGCGATCTTGGTCAGCTCGTCCGCAGTGCGGGGGGTGTATTTACGGGGCGCTTCCCAGTCGGGTTTCGCGTCCTTGGGCTTTTGCGCTGCCGTGTCGGGGACATAGCTGCCGTCGACCAGCACCGCAATCGAGAGTTTTTCGATCTGGCCCGTTTCACGCACGAGGGTTTCGACAGTTTTGGTGATTTCGTAGTTGGTGGTTTCCTCGGTGCGGTTGTTTTTTGCTCCTGTCGCGCCAGCACCCGCGCCGCCCGGCAAACCGGGTAGGTTGTTCTGCACGGAAACCGTGCCGTCGCCCGCCGCCGCTGCGTCTGCGCTTTCCTCGGTCACGCTCTGCACGGAGCGCACGACCTGACCGTCGGGGTTGTAGCTTTCGGAATTGCGGTTGAGTGTGTCGAAATTCATCACGGCTGAAACAGTCGTGCGGACCTTGCCGTAGCCGACGATGCGGCCGACCATATCTTCGATCGAACGGGTCAGGCGTGTTTCATAGGTCTGGCGGGCTTCGTCGGCGGTGGTGCGCGACGCGCCCTGCTGGCCGGTGTCGTCTTCGCCTTTGGCGAGCAGGTTGCCGTTCTGGTCGATGATGGCGACATGGCCCGATTTCAGCTGCGGTACGGCGGCGGCGACGAGGTGCTGGATGGCCTGCACCTGCTCTGCCCCGAGCGCGTTCGCGTTGCGCAGGTTGAGGAACACGGAGGCAGAAGCCGGCTGGCGCTCGCGGCTGAACAGCTCGCGCTGCGGCAGTACGAGATGCACGCGCGCCGAGCGGATCTGGTCGATGGTGCCGATGGTGCGCGACAATTCGCCTTCGAGCGCGCGCAGGGCGTTGATGTTCTGCTTGAAACTGGTTTCGCCGAAAGTCTGTTTCTGGTCGAGCAGTTCATAACCCATGTTGCCTTTGTGCGGCAGGCCTTCGGCGGCCAGCAGCATGCGGGCCTTGCTGATGTCCTTGTGCGGCACGGAAACCTTGGTGCCGTCTTCGCTCAAGGCATAGGGGATCTTGGCGTTGTCGAGCTTGGCGGCTATTTCCGTCGCGTCCGATACGTCGAGGCTGCCGTAAAGCAGGCTCAAGGCCGGCGCGCCCGAGCGCACCGCGATGAACACAAAAAATATGATGAGACCAAAAAACGTGACCAGCATCATGATAAGCCGGCCAGGCCCCAGGTTCTTCAGCGAGTCCAGAAGCGAATCCACAGCATTTCTCCCCTTGCTTTGACATCACTCAAAGAAGGGAGTCCGGGCGTATGACAATGTTAGCAAACCCGAAACCCCACTCTTTAACAGTAAACAATTTTTGCGGACTAGGCAAATTTTGCCTGATATCTCCGCAATATCCCCGGCTCGCATGGGCTCTTTCCCTTGTACCGGCTTGATGCAGATCGTTTTCATCATTATTTGGATATGCAAAAAACATGCAAAGCCGATTGTTGCACCACCTTTATATTAATCAAATAAAGTTGATATATAGATAATAAAGCCTTGTTTTTTATAGGTATTGTAGGGAAAGAGATGTCTGTTCGCGATTTTAAGTATTAATACTATATTAATAAGTAATTAATATAGTATTAATGAGATTTTGATTCTAAAATATAAAGTAATCCTTTGTTTTGGCAGTTTTTTACTTGTTTTTTGACCCAAACCAGCGTAGTATAGGAATTGTAGGAGTAGATTTTTGCTCGTGCGATAGGAATCATAGGACATGATTGACTCTATTAGCACATCGTCGGTTCAGAGTTCCGCTCTGAGGTCCTCACCTCAGAGCCCGAGTTCTGTTGAAGTCGCACAAACCGTTGCATCCACCGCCGCCTTGCCGACGACGCGTATTCGCGTGGACAACAATCTTAACCGCGCGATTATCGAAGTCCGCTCATCCGACGGCGGGCAGGTTCTGCGCCAGTATCCGACAGAGGCGCAGCTGCGCGCCTTCGCACGTGCCGAGTCTCTGAAACTGGAGCGGCAGCAGGAGCAAACGTCGCAGGAGACAGCCGCTTTTGTAAAAGCCGAAACCAGCGCCCCAGCGCCCCAGGCGCATACAGAGGCGTCCCAGGCCGCTGCGCCTGCTTCCAATCCCGCATCCTATAGCGGTTCGGTCGCAACCAGCGGCGCGCCCTCCCAATCCATCGAAGTTTGATTGAAATTTATCAAGCGCGCCGAGCTCGGCGGCTATACAACGCTGTCCGTTTTGGTTTCTGAAGCTTTGGCGAGCTGCTTTTGGTCTAGCGGTTTGCCGCCCTGCGCGGGTCTTGCGCCGGCGGCCGGTTGAGCGGCTTTCGGCCTTGTCAGCAGGCCGGTGGCGATGTTGCGGTTGATCTCGATCAGCGCCTGTATTTTCTCCGGTTTTGTGTCGATAAGAACCTCGAGCGTGCGTTTGAATACGAACAGGCCGAGGGTCGCGATGTTGTTCTTGATGTCCTGGGGCAGGGGGTGTTCTTCATTCTTCATGGCGTTGACGAAGAACTGCCAGAGTTTCTGATTGTATTCGAGTATCTCGCCGGATTCCCTGACAGGCACGGTTTCGCCTTTTTTGAGGCGGTTCATGAGCTCTTCGAGCTGTGTCGCCGATTTCAGCAGCACCTTTCCCTCGAGATCGCGTCCGCCCGCGATAGCGGAAGCGGTGCCGTAAGAAGCGGCGGCTGCTGCGTAAGGGTTGTTCTTGTTATCCGACATTGGCGATCAGCTCCTGCTCGTGCGCGATCAGGTTTCGCGCTTCCTTGAGGGCTTTGTAATAGTGCCCTTGCAGGATGTGGTCGTTGATCACCATGAAGAAGGTGGCGGTCGAGGGGGCTGCGTTCTGTATGTCGTGAATCTGCTTGAAATAAATGTCGTGAAGTTCTTTCGGGTCCTTTGCGATGTACATCAACTGTATCGTGAGGTAGATGCGCTTGCAGGGCGAATTGGCCTCCGCTTCCTTC
>JAYUPV010000299.1:0-4206 GCA_043759865.1 Alphaproteobacteria bacterium
GTGTAAGCCGCCGCCGCGAATTCCGGCGTTTTCATGCTGCCGAGGAAGGAAAGGCTCAAATTGTGCAGGTCGCGCCTGCCGACTTGTTCCTGTGACAGGTCGTATTTTTCACCAGCGGGGGGCGTGGTCGCCTTGTAAAGGTCGCGGAATTCCTTTTCGTATGTTGCGGCGATGGTGGTTTTCAGGAATTTCGTCGCATCCAGCACCGCTTCTGGGTCGATGAGTTTCAGGTCGAGCGTGACAAGGTTCTGCGGCGGTAGCTGGAGGGTCAGCGCGTTAAAGTTCTTGTCGCCGTCAAGCGCGTTCGCAAGGTTATTGCCATAGGCCGCAAGGAATTCGGACGGCACGGACAGGGGCAGGTCGTCATGCGCGTCCTTGATGAGCTTCTGGAGAGTTTTCACCATCAGGCGCTCGGTTGATTCATACTTGTTATAAGGATCGCTGTCATGCGCCATACGGAATACGATTTCCTCGTCCGATGGTGTCGTGGTGATTTTGACGGGAGCCGAGAAATCGCGCAGCACGGACGGAACGACAGGGCCGCTGACATTCGTGAACACGAATTCATGCCGCGCTTCGGTCAGTTCAAGCACGCGCGTTGTTGCGCCTGCCGTGGTTTCACCGGCGAGGGTCAGCGGAATATCCTTGCCGCTTTGACCGATCAGGCCGACGGCGACGGGAATATGCAGGTTTTCCTTGGTCGCCTGGTCTGCGGTGGGGGGAGTCATCTGCGTCAGGGTCAGTTTATAAGTCTTTGCTTTCGGGTCGTATTCACCTTCATAGCCGATATGCGGCGTGCCGGACTGGCTGTACCATTTGCGGAATTGCGACAGGTCCTTGCCGGAAACTTCCTGAATGACATCGAGGAAGTTGTCGGCCGTGGCGGCTGTACCGTCGAAACGGTCGAAATACTCGTCCATCGACGCACGCCATTTTTTGTCGCCCAGCAGCGTCGGAAGCATGCGGATCACATGCGCGCCCTTTATGTAGATCGTGTCGGAATAGATGTTATCGAATTTTTCAACGAAATCGGGGCGGATGGGGTGCGAAGTGGGCCCTGCGTCCTCGAGAAACTGGCCCGATTTCACATGCGTCGCATCTTGAATACGTTTGATACCTTTGGAGTGCACGTCCTCGATGAACTGGAATTCGCGCATGGTGGTGAGGGATTCCTTCACCGTCAGCTCGAACCAGTCGCGCAGCGTCACGCGGTCGCCGGAATAGTTGTGGAAGTATTCGTGGCCGATGACTTCTTCGATGTAAATCAGCTCGTCATCGGTCGAGGTGTCGGGCGTGCCGACGAGAGTGGAAACGTTAAAGACGTTGAGGCTCTTGTTCTCCATCGCGCCTGCGTTGAATTTATCAACGGCGACGATGTGGAACACGTCGAGGTCGTATTCGCGGCCATATTTTTCCTCGTCCCATTTCATGGCGCGTTTGACGGATTCCATCGCCCAGTCGACTTTGTCTTCGTAACCGGGCTGGACGGCGATACGCAGCTGCACTTCCTTGCCGGACATGGTGGTGAAGGTGTCGTTCAAGACTTTCAGGTCGCCAGCGACCACGGCGAACAGATAGCTCGGCTTCGGCCACGGGTCGACCCAGTTGATGCTGTGGCGGCCGTCGCCGAGGTCTTTGGTGACGCTGAAATCACCGTTGCCGTTCGACAGCATGACGGGGAACTTCTGCTTGTCGCCAACCAGCGTGACTTCGTAGGACGACAGGTTGTCGGGACGGTCGAGAGAGTAGGTGATGCGGCGAAAGCCGCGCGATTCATTCTGCGACACCAGCACGGGGCCGCCCATATAGAGACCGGAAAGCGCGGTGTTTTCCTTGGGGTTGATTTCGGTGGTGATGGTCAGCTCGAAGGGGCCGGCGGGCGGACGTTTGATGGTCAGCGTCTTGTCGGTCACTTCGTATTCGCTGCGGTCGAGCGCGCGGGTCTTGCCGCCTTCGGTGATGCTGAGTTCGGTCAATTTCAGCGCTTCGCCGTCAAGGATGAGAGGGCCGCCGACATTCGCGAGGTCGGGGTTGCGGTTCACGCTCAGCGTGTTCTTGACGATTGTTTTCGTTTCGTCGAGATCGAAATGCAATTTCAGGTTCGGGGTTTTGTATTCTGTCGGGCGGTAATCTTCGCGGTACAGCGGGTTGCGGTTGGGGTCAAAAATGGACTCTCTGCGGGCGTGAAAATGCATGGATTACCGTCTCCGTTATTTAACATATTATGTTGATCGAAGCTTGTGACACTTTAATGGTTTCCATAAATTATGTCAACGGAAATCCCACGCCAGAAAAACTTCCCTTTGCCCCTGTTTTTGCTGGTAAATTCAGGGCTATGAGCAAGGCATTCACCACCGAAAACGACAATAAAGAAGAAGACGAACCGGAGGAGGCCGATGTCCTCCCGTCCAGCGTCAAGAATTACATGACGCCGCTAGGCTTCAAAACCTTGCAGGACGAGCTGCAACACCTGTTCCGCGAGGAGCGTCCGAAGATCGTTGAAATTGTTACATGGGCGGCGGGTAACGGCGACCGTTCGGAAAACGGTGATTACCACTACGGCAAGAAACGCCTGCGCGAAATTGACCGCCGCTTGCGCTACTTGACGAAGCGGCTGGAGAGCGCGGAAGTCGTCGACCCGAAAAAACAGCAGGGGCTCGATCGCGTTTTCTTTGGCGCGATTGTAACTTATGCGAAGGAAGATGACAGCGAACACACCGTTCACATTGTGGGCGTGGACGAGGCGGATGCGAGCGCCGGAAAAATCAGCTGGCTCTCGCCGGTTGCGAAGGCGCTTATGAAGCACCAGACCGGTGACACCGCCGAAGTCCGCACGGCGGCAGGCAGTGAAACCATCGAGCTGCTGGAAATAAAGTATCCGGCAGGCTAGCCTGCATCCATCTGATTTTACTCGAGAAAACCGCCAAAAATACACAGGATGCACGACAAATGGTATAATAACCAAATGTCGACACATCTTGTAAACATCGTCATCGATGTCCAGGACCACCGCGAGCGCCCGCCGGGCGCGCCGCCGTCAACGCTCGAGGATATGGATGAAACTGTCCGCGCGGCCTATCTGAAATCGGTCAGGGATACTGTCGAGGAATTCCGTCAGCGAGGCATCCCCACAATTTTTGTCGCCATCGGCGATTCATCGCAGCTTTACCCCGCAGGCGAACAGCGCGACCTTGCAAAGCTCAGCCTGACGAGTGTCGCGCCGAGGCCGGATGAAGATATTTTCCTCAAGCGTTTCATGGATACGTTCACCGACATCAAGGATGTGCGCGCATCGACCGAGCTTGCGGCGTACATTGGCAACCAGCGGCCGGATAACAAACTTGAAAACGGAAATATCAAAGGCGCGCATTTCGGCGAGACGACATTTCTTGACCACCTGAAAGCGCTGGGTGTCGAGCAAGTCACCATCATGGGCACGATGGCGGAATTTTGCATTACCGACAACGCGCTCGGCGCAGCCATGAACGGCATCAAGGCGACAATCCTGACTGACAAGGTCGCGGGCTGGAAAGATCATACCTATACAAAACCCGTCTGGCACGAAGGCGCACCCGAGCTGCATGAGAAATCTATCTCGGACACGCTCGACAAGGTAAAAGCGGATCCTGTCTTCCGTGGTTTCAAGGAAGCCGATGCCGGGAAGGTTTCAAAAGTGATTGACAGCATCTCGATGCGGACCACCAATGATTTTTTCATGGAGCATGATGGGCCAAAGGTCGTCGGCAGTAAATTCTCGCACGGCGGCGCAAAGACGGATGGCGACTATTACGGCAGAACGCAGCCCGAAACAATAAAGCCTGCAGAGCCGTCAGCGCCCGCTATCGCCGCCTCAAAAAACCGGAATACCGCCACGCCGAAGTTAGGTTAGTCGTCGTATTTGTCGGGGGTATCCGTGCCACAAGAGGATGTTGCTACCACGCAGGCAAAAGACATTAGGGACATGTTTATTTGCATATCCCACGAACGGGGCACTCATCTTTGTTAGGCTCTAGCCTTGGATTACAGTAAATGCGCTTGCAGTTGTTCTCTAAAAGCTCTAAGTAGTCTGCATCTTTTTGAACAATAAATTCATGTACGCTATACGATAGCGCCATTACAAGGTGAGGGTATCCGCCGCTGGGTATTGAGAACATTGTGCAGGTTAGCCCTCTCATCGCTAGAGCGAGCGAAGAATAGCTGGCGAAG
>JAYUPV010000300.1:0-6229 GCA_043759865.1 Alphaproteobacteria bacterium
CCTGCTCTGCCGCCAGAAGATACCATTTGGCGGCGGTTTCGTAATTCTGCTCGACGCCATCGCCCGTGCTGTAGCGCCGCCCGAGATCTGCCTGCGCCAGCTTGTCACCCTCTTCGGCAATTTTGTGGAGGTAGACGATGCGCAACCGAAGCTTTTCGGCCGCTTCCTCTTTTTCGCGTTTTTCCTTGAGCGCAGTTTGCGCCTTCTGGGCCGCCACAGGCTGTGGCGGCAGGGCAACGGCAAGAAACGCAACGATGACAAAAAGAGAGAATAATCCCTTGAACATAGCTATATCCCTTAGTCTTAAAAAATATATGCACCGCCTAGGCACGGTCAAGAGGCTATCCTTCCATTATAGCACAGTATCAAGGGCTTGGTGAATTATGGATGGAGATGAGTTTTTGGAGCGGGTGACGGGAATCGAACCCGCACAGCCAGCTTGGAAGGCTGGAACTCTACCGTTGAGCTACACCCGCGAGGTGACTTGAAGATACGCCGGAGTTGTAAATATGTCCAGTATTAGCGCAAAAACCGCGTTTCAGGCCCTAACCCGCATTACTTGTTACTGCCCGCAGGGGGGGGCTTGGGCGGGGGGGCAGAGCGGCGGATTTCATCGGCCTCCTCCTCTTGCGTGGGCGGCGGCGGAGCCTTGGGCATGGCAGGCGGCGGCTGCTGCGCTGCGGCAGGAGAAAACGGCAGGGTTGGCCGTATGAGCGATACGGGTGGAGCAGCAACCGGCGGTGGCGGCGGTGCTGCGGGAGTCACAGTCGGCGGCGCTGCGGCCTGCAGGAAGAGATGCGGGTTGGCAGCTTTGAAAATTTCTTCCTCGATAATCGGGTCCATCGGCGGCGGTGCTACGGGCGCGACCGGCGGCTTGACCGGTGTTACAGGCGGCGGGTTCACGGCGGTTGAGATAGGTGTGGCCAGTGGTGAAGCTGGCATTACGGATGGCGCGGCCGTCGGTGGCGCTGCGACCGGAGCCGCCGCCGTCAGGAACAGATGCGGGTTGGCGGCTTTGAAAAGTTCTTCCTCGATGATCGGGTCCATCGGCGACGGCGCGGCGGGGCCTGCAGGCGGGTGGGTTTGCTGCCATGCGGCTTTGGTCACGCCCCATGTTCCGGCGGCGGCATCCATCGGGCGTATGGCGGGCTCCAGCCCCATAAATCTCGTGCGGAGGTCGGGTTCTTCGCGCGCCACATGGCTGAAGGCTTCTTTGAATATCATCGTGTTGAAGCCAAGATTGGTGAAGGCGTGTTCGTTGATCGCCGCCATCGCTTCATGCGCCAGCCCTGCGTCCTGATGCTTCGGCACCAACCAGACGTTCTGGTTGCCATGCTCGAAATCGCGGCGCAGATGCGCGACGCCGATCATTGCATCGGGCTCGGTCTTCAGGGCGATTTTCCACAGCCATTCGTCTTTCGGCTCGGGCGCGGTGATGACCTTGTTGAACACTTCGCGTGAAATGCTGGCGACGGCGCTTGATGCTGGCGCGGGGGCAGCGGCAATTTTCACCGCCACGGGCTTGCCGTCGGCATTCGCGATCCATGCCGAGAGCGGCTTGGTCAGGTATTTCACAATCTCCCATGCCGGCAGGTATTTGGTCATGGTCGGTATGTCCGTCACCAAGAGGCTGTCGAGCCGCAGGTGTTCGGTCGTCAGCACCTGGTTCGACACAATTTCAATACGGAACCAGCCTCGCTTGCCGACTTTTAATATGTCGTTGGTTTTCACCATCAGCATTTCGTCGGGTGTTTGCAGCTTGTCGCCGTTCAGCTCCACCCCGCCCTGCTGGAGCAGGCGGCGGGTGTCGCCCTTGCTCTTGCCCGGCCTTGCGAGAAAGACGAGTTCGAGCGCGGTGATTTCGGGCCGCCTCACCGACAGCGTGGGGATGTCGTCGGGCTGCAGGCCTTTCGATACCGTGCTGTCGAACCATTCTTCTTCCCATGATGCGACCTTGGCGCCGTGGTAACGCTCGACAATCGATTTTGCGAGCTTCATTTTCGCGTCGCGCGGTTTTTTGGCGATGAGGTCTTTCAGCGCCACAATATCCATGACCGCAAGGTCGGTGTAGATGCGGAAGTATTCCTCGATAAGCTCGTCGGGGATGCTCATCACGCGGCCGAATTTATCGCGCGGACTGTGCGCGAGGCCGATGTAGTTGCCGAGGCTTTTCGACTGTTTCGCCTTGCCGTCAATGCCGGGGGTTATTTTGGTTGTGACGATGGTCTGCGGCTTCATGCCGCTCTTTTCCTGAAAGAACCGGCCCATCATTTCATTGAACAGCTGGTCGGAGCCGATGACGGTCATATCCGCCTCGACCATGACTGAATCGTAGCCCTGCAAAATCGGGTACAGCATTTCATGCATATGAATGTCGCGCCCGCCTTCGATGCGCTGCTGGAACATATCGCGCGATATCAGCCGCGCATGCGTCACCTGCGAGAGCAGGTTCATAAAATCCTGCAGCTGCATCTTGTCGTACCATTCCGAATTGCGGCGTATCTCTATCAAATTCGGGTCGTCGAAGCGCAGCACCATCTGCGCCTGCGCGATAAACAGCCTCGCGTTATTTTCGATTTCCTCGCGGGGGATAACGGGGCGCGTGTCGCTTTTGCCGGAGGGATCACCGATGCGCGTGGTGAAATCGCCAATCAGAAAAACAACCTTGTGTCCCCTATCCTGCAAAAAACGCATGAGCCACATATTGACCGCATGGCCGATATGCAGCGTGGGCGCGGTGACATCGACGCCGTATTTGATACGCAGTTTTTTGGTGCCACGCATTTTCGCGCGCAGTTCGTCCTTCGAGAAGAACTGCTCGGCTGTGCGCTCGAAATGCGCGAGGATATCGTTAATCGTCTTGGTGCTGACCATGGCGGCCTGACCCTTGAAAACCTAAATCATTGTACTGTGTGATTGCGCCCAAAAGGGCAATAAAGATGCTTAACCCCGGGCGGGGTACTGGGAATAATACGCGAATGTGGGAGCCTTTTGTTTCATGGGGCTAATATACAGCAGATTCCGGCGCGGGGCAAGAAAGTTTTCATAAACGCCAAAACCGGGGGCGGGTTGTGCAAAACCCTTATTTGCGCTAATTTCCAGGACATCAAACATACAAGCGAGTGAACAATGTCCAATGTCATTCAGCTGCCCGACGCCAAAAAACCTCTCGCAGAGCGGCTCCGCGCCGTGCTGGATGGTGATTTCGCAGATGCCCGCAACGCAGCGCGGGATTTTATTTCGCGTCCCTCCATGGCCCCCGTGCCGCCCGACACCCCCAAAGAAGAATACCGCGCCAAGACGCTCGGCTGGATCAACGACATGATCGCCGAAGGTTTCACGCAGCTGCCCTACGAAAAAGCCTATGGCGGCGGCGGCGAGCGGCAAAAATACATGAACATCGTCGAGATCATCGCGCATCAGGACATGAGCCTTGCGGTGAAACAAGGCGTGCAGTTCGGCCTGTTCGGCATGAGCATCGAAAGCCTCGGCACCGCGAAGCACCACGCAAAGTATTTGCCCGATGTGATGTCGGGCAAGCTGCTCGGCGGTTTTGCCATGACGGAAATGGCAGGCGGGTCTGATGTACAGGGCATATCGACCGAAGCGATTTACGACCACGCAACCGGCACATTCGCGCTGACCACCCCGAACGAGGGCGCACGCAAGGCCTATATCGGCAATGCGGCATTGCACGGCGAAATGATGGTCGTGTTCGCGCAGCTGAAAATGGCTCCGGGTGCGGAATCGATGGGCGTTCACGCCTTCATGGTGCCGATCCGCGACAAGGCGGGCAACACAGCGCCGGGCGTGACCATCGAGGATTGCGGGCACAAGACCGGCCTGAACGGCATCGACAACGGATATTTATCGTTCAAAGATGTGAAAGTGCCCAAAGACGCCATGCTCGACCGTTTCGCGCAGGTGGATGCCGACGGAAACTACCAAAGCGAGATCAAGAAAAAATCGCAGCGCTTCTTCAAAATGATCGGCACGCTGGTCACGGGGCGCATTTTTGTTTCGATGGTATCGCTCAGCGGCGCGAAAAACGCGCTGGCGTCATCTATCAGCCATGCGGAAAGCCGCAAGGTTTTCGGTGAAACGTTGCTCGACAAGCAGGCCACGCAAGCACGGCTGCTGCCGCATCTCGCCAACACCTATGCCCTGCATTTCATGACGCGGCACCTGATGGACGAATACCAGAAGAGCAACGAATACCTTGAAACCATGGCGGCTGCGATAAAGGCGAAATCATCCGACTCCGCGCTCGCGGTGGTGGACGAAGCACGCAAGCTTGGCGGCGGCGCAGGGTATATGTCGGAACAACGCTACGGCGCGCTGCGTAACGACATGGATATTTTCCGCACCTTCGAGGGCGACAATACCGTGCTGCGCCTGCTGGTCGCCAAGAACCAGTTGTCGCGCCTCGCCGGAAAATTCACCTCGGCGAACGGCTTGCAAAAACTCGCCAAGGGTGCGGCGATGCAGCTGAAGGGTCTGTTCGCAAAATTCAATTCCGAAAGCGGCAAGACTGAACAGACGCATTTCCTCGACCCCGCCTTCCAGAACAAGATTTTCGCGGCGCGCGAGCGGGCGATGATGTATGCGCTCAGCTCGAAACTCGCGAAAATAGCCAAGGCCGAAAGCCCCGCCGTCGCCGCGAACAAGTGCCAGAACGACATGCTCGCCTATGCCGATGCCTATGCCGAGCGGCTGATGTTGCAAAAATTCGTCAAGGCCGTAAAAGCGCAGCAAGACCCCGAAGTGAAATCCGTGCTGAAAGACGTCTGCGATCTTTTCGCCGTGCACGCGATGCGCGAAAACGGTCTGTGGTATGTCGAAAACGGGCTGATGAAACCCCAGACCACCACCGCGCTGCGCCGGCTGGAGCGCGATCTCACCGAAAAAATCCGCCCCCATGCACAAATGCTGGCCGACGCTTTCGGAATCCCTCCCGCCATGCTCACCTGCCAACCGCCTGCAGCAGCTACGCTGCCAAAAAATACGACACCGCCTAAAGCCGCTACGCCACCTGCGCCTTAATTAGGCAGCACGTGCATAGCGATCTGGTTCAGCTCGATGAACCGCGCAAGGGACGCTGACGGATGCCGCGCGTTTTCGTCCAGCAAAATAGCATCTCGGAAACGTCCGAGCTGCAAATAGTCTTTGTACATCTCCGGCACTTCCGCGCCAAGGACTGCAACGGGCTTTCGGCCTGACGATACTTCCTGATAGAGCTGCCAGTCTTTTATATCCTTAGTGCTTTTTTCGATGAAGGACTGGATATCGTCTGCGGCGGCATTTTTCATGCGCTCCAGCGCCACCGACTGGCGCGCGCCGACAAGCTCGATGCGGCCGATCATCACGCGTGTAGCGTCAACAGGGACAGAAAACTTTATCGGCAGGACCGTGTCAGTCCATTTCTGCGGTACGAGGTAAAAAACGCGCTCGCCCGCCGCCTTGAAATAGGAATAGTCCCAGGTTTTGAGCATCGCTGCCGCTTCATCGGCGAACAGGCCCTCGCGCACCAGTGCCTTGTGCATTTCTTTTTTCAAATCCGCGAGCCGCGCCACCGAATAATCTTTCTCCGAAAAACCGGCGAAGCTGCGTTTACCGCCGGTATAAGCGACCGTACCGTCGGCGCGTACATCCACATGCCAGATTTGCGTTATGTCGTCACCGCCAGCAAGCTCCAGCCCCGCCGCGCCGTGCTTGGCGGAAAGCGGGCTCGCGACATTGCCAAGGCCACGGTAAAATAAAAACTTCTCGCTTTCGCCGTTCGCTGTACGCAAGGACTCAGCTTTGACATTTCGGGGCGCGAGCCACACGGCGTCATCTGTTTTTGGCCCCGCGCCGCCGGTGCCGATTTCAAGGGCTGTCCATGAAAGCGTGCCGACCGTTTCGGGCGTGATACGACCTGTCATGGTATCGCCCTGCCCCATATTCGCCACCGCCAACGGGTAATACTGGCTGAGCCAGCCTCCGTTAAAAGCAACGCCGACATCAAGTTTTGCTGTTCTCATGTTCTTCGGCAGGTGGAAATAGGCAACAGGTGTTTCAAGCCGCAAAGTGACATCGGGGTGCAGGCGCGGGATGCTGCCCTTGGTCATGCGCGCCCGTGCCGCGAAAGCGGGCGACAGCTCTGACCGCGCCGGAACGACTGAATTACCGATATCGTAAACGAAAGACGGCACCGGCTCGTCATCGGTGTTCACGCCCGCGATTGCCG
>JAYUPV010000301.1:0-4268 GCA_043759865.1 Alphaproteobacteria bacterium
GCCGCTGCTGCTGGTCATGGCCTGCGCCGCGCTCGTGTTTTTCGTGCATCCGGCTTATGTCGAGGGGCGGCTCGGCGTCGCCATCACCGCGCTGCTCACGCTGGTCGCGCTGCAGCTCACCTCCGCCAGCAATTTGCCGGAGGTCGATTACCTGCTGATGACCGACAAAGTGTACCTGCTCGCCTATATGTTCATCATCGCCACCATGCTGCAGGTGGCGCGTATTTCCCGCCTCGTTCACGCGCAAAAATTCGACGAGGTACGGTCGAGTGACCGGCGTGCGCTCGGCATCTGCGTCGCCATGCTGGCCTGCGGCTTTGGCATTATTGTCTGGACGACCTTCTGATGAAAAAAAGCCTGTTCATATTTGCCGCGCTCTGCCTGCTTGCGCTTCCGGCTCTTGCGGAAAGCAGGGCAGGGGTCAGCGCGGTCATGACCTCGACCACGGCAAGCACGGCGGAGAAGAAGATTTCCGTGCTGTTCCTCGGCAACAGCTACACCTATTCCAACGACATGCCGAAAATGCTGGCCGATATCGCATCGAACGACCCCGGCAACCATGTGCAGCTTGAAATCCAGTCCGCGACCAAGCAGGGCGGCACGCTGGAAACGCTGTGGCAGGACAACCGCATCCGCGAAGCCTTCGCCGAACGCCGCTGGAGTTACGTGGTGCTGCAGGAACAAAGCCTCTGGGCCGCGCTACCGGAAAGCGTGGAGGAAACAACGACCTCGGCGCGTAAATGGGCGGAGCTTGCGACTGCGGTGGAGGCCACGCCCGTCATCTTCGCGTCATGGGCGCGCCAGCCCAACAGTTTCTGGTACACCGACCGCAAATATTCCTTTCTCGGCAGCCCGCGCCGCATGCAGGAAAATCTTGATAAAAACGCTGCAGCTCTGGCGGCCAGCCTGCGCGGCATTGTCGCGCCTGTGGGTGCCGCATGGGCCGCCGCGCTGAAAGACGATGTCACATGGCCCCTTTACGGCCCTGACAGCCACCAGCCCACCCCTGCTGGCAGCTATCTTTCCGCGCTTGTTTTTTACCAGTTATTCACGGGGCGTTCCGCCGAAGACACAACCTTCGTTCCCGCAGGCGTGAGTGCCGAAGCCGCCGCGCGCCTTCGCAAATTCGCAGCCGCCGTGCGGGGTAAATAGCAGGCATGTCCCGCCAGCATCTTCCTTCCCTCGGCATTTCGCTCACGCTTGTGGCGTTTTTTGTGTTGTCGCTGTTTTCGGCGCTGAATAAATATGTGCAGGAACAGGGCTTCCCCACTTCGCAGGTCATGCTGTTCGATGGCATCGTCGGCGCGTTGTGCATGGTGGCGGTGGCGTGGCAGCAGAAAGATTTAAAAGGCCTCCGCATGAAGAACGTGCCGGGGCAGGTTTTTCTCATGGCGATCAACGTGCTTGCGGGCTATTGCTATTTCAAGGCCTATCCGCATTTGCCGCTGGTGACGGCGTATCTTATCGCGTTTACAGGCCCCATGCTCATCAGTCTTTTGTCGACCGTGGTGTTGAAGGAGCGCATGTTCTGGCAGCAAGGCGCGGCGCTTGTGGTCGGCTTTGCCGCCGTTGCCTATTCGCTGCTGGCGAAGGATGACACCGGTGCGTCGATATTGTTCGACCCCGCCAAGCTGCCCGCTATTTTGAGCATGGGCGCGGGCACCCTTCTTTTCTGCGTCGCGCAGGTGACGGTGCGGAAACTTTCCGATACGGAAAGCACCTGGTCTTTCCCGTTTTATTTCTATATCGGCATGATCGCGATCTCGACGCTGTTTTTCCATTCCGAATTCATCATGCCCGGAACAGCACGCCACTGGACGCTCTTGTCGCTGCTCGGCGTGTTTGATGCCGCGTCGCTTGCCATGATTTACCTGAGCCTGCGATACGCCAAGGCCGCGACGGTCGTGCCGTTCCAGTATTCGGGCATCATCTGGATGGTCATTATCGACCTTGTCGTCTGGGACAAGCCGCCTGCGGTGAGCCAGATGATTGGTGCTGCCGTGCTGGTGCTGGCCGGCATTTACCTCGCCACTTTTGAGCGCAAGCAGACGCGGAAGAAAAAGTAGCCGCCAGAATAATTCCCATATTATCACATTCATGCCCTCTTGATTATGAAACGCAAGGGGCGTAAAAATCCTTATCATCAATATTTGAAAAAAGGAATTCCCCCATGGTCTTCGATCCCAAGCGCCCGAAGGGCCCGACAACGGTTCCGAACAGCTACATCCTCACCACCGCAGCCGATGCGAATTTCCATGACATGGTGAAGGAAGTCGACGCGCTCGTGAAAAAAGAAGGCCGCGAGAAAGACGTAACCTGGGGCAACAAGATGTCCACCATCGGCGTCGCCATGCTGAAATGCGATGACGCATTCGCGGCGAAAGTGAAAACCCTGCCCTATGTCGGCTCGGTCGAGAAAGAACACATCGCCCACATCCAGAAGAAAAAACACGGGGGCCCGTCGCTTTAATGGCCGTCCGCCCCTCGCAGTCTTCGGTCGTGCCGGACAGCTATATCGTCATGGCGAAAATCCCCCGGGTTCCCGGCGGGCTTGCGGCTGAATTCGGCAGCGTGGCGGAAGCAAAAAGCCAGTCGGCCGACAAAATGGTTCGCGCCATCCGCCGCCTCGCGCAGAAACACGGCGCCGAAGTGCAGATCGAAACCAAAGGCATCCTCGCCAGCGGCTTCGTGAAAATGCGCTGCGACCGCCACTTCGCGAAACTGGTGGAACAACTGCCGACCGTTTATCAAGTCGAGCAGGAACGCAGCGGCACGCACCCGCACAAAGGCCCGCGCTACAACAGGTCGCCGAGGCATAACCGGTGAATAGCGAACGCATCAAGTCGTACAAAGACTTCTGGCCGTTCTACCTGAACGAACACGCCAGGCCGCTGACGCGCGCCATTCACCTTGCGGGCACGGCGGGCGCGGTGGCGTTGCTGGGTGCTGCGGTTGTGACGGGCAACTGTTGGCTGCCGGCGGCGGCTGTCGCAGCGGGATATGGTTCTGCATGGACGGCGCATGCCTTCATCGAAAAGAACAAGCCTGCGACTTTCAAATACCCGCTCTGGTCGCTCGCCAGCGATTTCAAGATGCTCGGCCATTTCGTCACCGGCACGCTCGGCAAAGAAGTGGAAAAGCACGTTAAAAAAAACGTTGAGCCGCGCCCCGCAGCGAAATCCGCCCCCGGTAAATCGCTGCTGCAGCGCGTGAATGGTTTGAAAAACAGTTTCGTGAAGGCCCTCACCCCGAAAAAATCCGCCGCCCCCAAACCCCCGCAAGCAAAGCCGCAGGCCCCGCAGCCGTGAGCGACCTCCGGAAAATTTTTCGCACCGCAGCCTATAAAATCGGAAAAGACGGGCATGACCATGTGTTTTTCTGGTCGATAGACCCTGCCTATGGCGAGCCGGGGTTTTATGTGCGCGAGCATGACCTCTACGCCAAGGGCTCGACCTCGACCCCCATCACAAAAGCCCTGCCGGAAAAAGAAGCCCTCGGCATCGTCGAGGAGATCGAGCGCGACACCGCCCGCAAATACCCGCAGGCCGACGATACATATAAAGACCACCGCTGGATCGGCAGCAACTACCGCGATGCCCCGCTGCTCATCAACCACCCGTTAAGGGAGGCCGAGAAGACGCAGCAGGTTCTGAAGGATTTGAAGGCGAGAAAACCGCCGGGGTTGAGGCTGAAACCGTAAGGCGGTTTCATGCCCTAGTCATTTCTCGGGCGACCAAGCCGATACGCGCTTCTCTATGTTGGCAATTTGACCTACTGACAAAAAACTTCTCAGCACTTCGGGCTCTTCTACGGACTTGCCCTGCTTTGCTGCGAGGCTATACCAGAAGTAAGCCTCTTCAAAGTTGTTGCTCTTAAAATACATTCTGCCAAGAGAGTCTTGTGCGTCAGCTTGGTTTTGAGCGGCAGTCTTGTGGTACCAATTCAGGGCTTCGGCATCGTTTTTTTCGAAACAATGCCCGTCTTCGTATTCTCTGCCTATCTTGAACTGCGAAACCGCATCGCCTGCCTCCGCCGATTTCCGCACCTGATCGAAGGCAACTTTTCCCTTCGGCGTGTCGTACGCAAGGGATACGACGGCTTTGTTTTGGAATCCGCCGGATAGTAACAAGAAAAGCGCGTCCAAAATCGGGGGCAGAATCCAGAAGAGAACAGGAGTTGGGGGCTCTGTAATCTTGATATCCGTGTCGCGCAGGACGGGCAGGGAAACGGCTTGCCGCTCCTGTTTGACCAGAAAGACAGCTGCGTTT
>JAYUPV010000302.1:0-7582 GCA_043759865.1 Alphaproteobacteria bacterium
CGAAAACGAAATTCCCGTCGCAACGACATCGGCAGAAACGCGCAACCGCCTGAAATCGGACCGGCCGGGCCATGGCTCGCCCTCCTCCGCTTTCCTCTATGGCGTGCATGCCGTGAAGGAAGCCCTGAAAAACCCGCAACGCCAGCACCAGCGCCTTCTCGTCACCACAAACGGTTTCGAGGCGCTGCGTGAAGCCCACGAAGCCGCTGTTGGTGATGGCCTGAAAGTGCCGCAGCCGACCTATGTCGAAAGCGTCGATATCGAACGCCTGCTGCCGCGCGATGCGGTGCACCAGGGCATTCTGCTCGACACCAAGCCGCTGGAAGATTTCTTGCTGGCCGATATTTTGCCCGGCCTTGGCAATCAATCGAAAATCCTTGTGCTTGACCAAGTCACCGATCCGCATAACGTCGGCGCTATCCTGCGTACGGCAGCGGCGTTCGGGGCATCGGCGGTTGTGGTGCAAAAACTCCACGCCCCCGACATCACCGGAACGCTCGCGAAATCAGCCTCCGGCGCGGTCGAACATGTGGCGGTGGTGCGCGAGGTGAACCTCACCCGCGCGCTCGAACAGCTGAAGGAAGCGGGTTATTTCTGCATCGGGCTTGCCGAGGAAGGCAAAACCACGCTGTCGGAACTGCATTCATCGGGCAAAGTCGCCCTCGTTCTGGGCGCGGAAGGGGACGGCCTGCGCCGCCTCGTTTCCGAGACCTGCGACGTGCTGGCGAAGCTGCCCACGGGCGGCGCAATCGGCAGCCTGAACGTGTCGAACGCTGCGGCGGTTGCCTTGTATGAACTCATCCGCAAAGGCTGATTTCAGCATAACCAACACCATCATCCACCTGCTGGGCGCGCCCGGCACGGGGAAATACACGATTGCCCGTGAAATGACGGCGCTCGCAGATATCCTCCTCGTGGATAATCACCTCATCAACAACCCGCTGTTCAGCATTGTGCGGCAGGACGGCAAGACGAAACTGCCGCCGCGCATCTGGGACAACGTTGCCAAAATCTGGGACGCGGTCGCCGATACGATGGTGCATATCTCTCCCCCGCATTTCAGCTTTATCCTGACCAACGCGCTGTTTGAAAATGACGAAGACGACCGGAAACACATGCTGAACATGAAACGCGTGGCGGATGAGCGCAAAGGTATTTACATTCCCGTGCGGCTGCTGATCGCCGATGCCGACGAACATGTGCGGCGCATCACCGCGCCCGACCGCAACACGCGCATGAAGGAAACCGACCCCGCAGCCCCCGCGCGCTATGCAGGCAAGGAAGTATTGAAAACGGGCATGGCGACGGAACTGACGATAGACGTCACCAAACTCGCCCCGCCCGATGCCGCGCGCAAAGTGCTGGCGCACACCGCTTCATTGCAGGCTAAAAAATCATGACGGAAAACGAACACCCCGAAGAATTCCAGCCCGTCCAGCCCGACCCGCCCTCGCGGAAGAAATGGGTGGTGCTGGGGCTGATGGTATTTTTCTACATCTTTATCTATCTCGGCATGCCGCAGGGAACGGAAAAAGACAAATGGATGGCGCGCATCTTTCCGGCCGTTATGGTGCTGGTGACGACCGGCGCAGGCTGGCTGATGTGGAAGATCGCCGCCCTGCTTATGCTGCTTCCGGGGGTGAAGAAGGTTTTGACTTTTCTGATCGAAGAGGGCGATGACGGCAGCGACAGCGTGCTGAACGATCCAGCAAAAACGAAAAAAGATAAACTGAACAACCCCGACTGGTACAAAAAAGAATAATCAGGCGACCAGCGTGCCTTCGAGGTCGTATTCGTCGGCGGCGGTGATTTTCACGTTCACGATATCGCCCATCACAAGGCCCTTGCCGGTGACTTTCACGTTGCCGTCAATCTCGGGCGCATCGGCCGATGAACGGCCAATTCCGCCTTCCTTGCCAATGCTGTCGATGATGACAGGCAGGGTGCGGCCGATTTTGGCCTTCAGTTTTTTCGCGCTGATCTTCTGCTGCACCTGCATAAAGCGGTGCCAGCGTTCTTCTTTCACTTCTTCCGGCACATGCGGCTGTATCTTGTTCGATTCAGCACCGGTCACGGCTTCGTATTTGAAGCAGCCGACGCGGTCGAGGTCGGCTTCGACCAGCCATTGCAGCAGGAATTCGAAATCTTCGTCCGTCTCGCCGGGGAAGCCCACGACGAAGGTGGAGCGGATGGTGAGGTCGGGGCACACTTTGCGCCAGCCGTGGATGCGGTCGAGCGTTTTTTCCTGATGCGCGGGGCGGCGCATGTTGCGCAGCACGGCGGGCGATGCGTGCTGGAACGGGATGTCGATATACGGCAAAATCTTGCCCTGCGCCATCAGCGGGAACACTTCATCGACATGCGGATACGGATAGACGTAGTGCAAGCGCACCCAGGCGCGGTGCACCGCCGCCATCTCGCCCAGCTCGCGGCAGAGATCAATGAACTTGGTGCGGATGATGCGGTTTTTGTACGGATACGACTGGTATTTGCTGTCGATGCCGTATGCCGACGTGTCCTGCGAAATAACCAAAATCTCTTTCACGCCCGCGCGCAGCAGGCGTTCGGTTTCGGCCAGCACCTGAATGATGGGGCGTGAAACGAGATCGCCGCGCAGTTTGGGGATGATGCAGAAAGTGCAGCGGTTGTTGCAGCCCTCGGAAATTTTCAAATACGCGTAGTGGCGCGGTGTCAGTTTAATTCCCTGCGGCGGCACAAGGTCGACATACGGGTCGTGCGGCGGCGGCGCGGATTTGTGGACGGCTTCCATCACCGCTTCGTATTGCTGCGGGCCGGTCACGGCCAGCACCTTCGGGAATTCTTTGGTAATCTGTTCCGGCTCCGCGCCCATGCAGCCGGTCACGATGACCTTGCCGTTCGCGCTCATCGCCTCGCCGATTGCTTCGAGCGACTCTTTTTTCGCACTGTCGAGGAAGCCGCAGGTGTTCACAATCACCATGTCGGCGTTTTCGTAGTCGGGGGAAAGCTGGTAGCCTTCGGAACGCAGCTGCGTCAAAATCCGCTCGGTATCGACCAGCGCCTTGGGGCAGCCAAGGCTGACGATGCCGACTGTCGGGGCTTCTTCTTCCTTGGTGTTCTTCTTTTTGGTTTTGGTCGCGGTCATGTGGCCTTCTAACACTTCTGGGCAGCCGTTAACAGGCTACTCCGATACGGCTGTACAAATATCAAACTTAATGAATTATGTAAAGACAAATCAGGCATTTACCAGCCCAAAACCGCATAAATCTGGTTTTATTGGGTATTTCCGCCTTTTAATGAAGAATGCGTATGTTCGGCAGCTTGCGCGGCACGGGTACCCAATAGCGTTTTTGCATCTGTCCGGCGGCATAGGGGTGGGGCGTGACATCCAGCAGCTCCCCGCCGTTTTTCTCGATCACCTTCCACGATGCCTCGTTTTCAACGCGGCAGGTCAGCAAGACCTTTTCGATTTTCAGGTTCTCCCGCGCCCAGACAAGGCACTGGCGCAGCATCTCGGTCGCGTGGCCCTTGCCCTGATATGAAGGCCGTATGCCATAGCCAATATGCCCGCCAGACGCTTCAAGCGCAGCGTTGAGCCTGTGGCGGATGCGCGCATCGCCGATAAAGGTGTCGCCCTCCACAAACCAGAAAGGCGTGTCGGGCACGCGCTCCAGCGTTTCGCCTTTTTCGTTCACCCATGTTTCCGGCTGGGGGCCGAGCATGCGGTCGAGGAACCCCTGCGGGTCGGCGGCGATGGCAGCAATAGCGGCTGCGTCCTTCACTTTATCCGCGCCGCAATGATGCCCCTCCCTCAACGCTTCGAGATAGCTCGGGATATGCTCTATCATAGGAATGGCGATTATAGTTTTCATAATGAGCTATACCGGCGTTTTGTTGAGGTTCAGGCGGTTTTAGTGTACATAAAACAGTCCCGTTTGGAACAGGAATATGCAGGCAAAACGTAAAACCGAGCTGAAAACAGACAGCGCCATCGCCGAGGTGATGGAGCGTTATGCCGTGGCCGTAACCGAAGACGTGATGGAGCTGATCGACCCCGCCGATGCGGCCGACCCCATCGCAAAACAATACCTGCCCTCCGCCGAGGAATTAAAGACCACGCCCGACGAACTCGACGACCCCATCGGCGACGACGCGCACACGCCTGTAAAAGGCATCGTCCACCGCTACCCCGACCGCGTGCTGCTGAAGCCCGTGCATGTCTGCGCCGTTTATTGCCGCTTCTGCTTCCGCCGCGAAAAAGTGGGGCCCGGTTCAGAGGCGCTGTCGCCGGACGAGCTGAACAAGGCACTCGCCTATATCCGCAACACGCCGGCAATTTGGGAAGTGATCTTGACAGGCGGCGACCCGCTGGTGCTGTCGCCCCGCCGCCTGCGCGATATCATGGCGGCGCTGAATGAAATTCCGCATGTGCAGGTCATCCGCTTCCACACCCGCGTTCCCGTGGCCGACCCGTCGCGCGTGACGGATGAACTGGTCGAAGCGCTCGCAAGCGAGAAAGCCGTCTATGTCGTGTTCCACGCCAACCACCCGCGCGAACTGACCGAAAAAGTGCGCGGCGCAGCGCGGAAGTTTATCGCCGCAGGCATCCCCCTGCTCTCCCAATCGACGCTGCTGAAAGGCGTGAACAACGACGCCACCGTGCTCGAACAACTGTTCCGCGCCTTCACCGCCATGAAAATAAAACCCTACTACCTCCACCACCCCGACAAAGCCCCCGGCACATCGCATTTCCGCCTGACGGTGAAAGAAGGCCAGGAACTGACATCCGCATTACAAGGAAAAATGTCCGGCATCGCCCAACCCCACTACATGCTCGACATCCCCGGCGGCTTCGGCAAAGTTTCCTTGAGCAAAAGCAGGGTCGAGGAAAACGGCGACGGGTATGAGGTGACAGATTATCAGGGCGGGAAGCATAGATACAAATAATCCACCCCCACTTGTCCCCTCCCCCCCCTTGTGGGAGAGGGGACTAAGGTAAACTCAATTTACTCCGACCCCTTTGACCGGAGGAAGTGCAGACGCCGTTTAATTTCAAGAAGAATACCATGTGCAGGCGTTAAGCCTTCTGGAATTTCAACATCCGAAATATCTTGTCTTAGACATTTGTAAAACGCGAGTTTTATATCTTGCGAATACTGTACAAGTCTCAGACACTCTGATAGTTCAAACAAAATATCAGGTCGGCGCTGATGAAGAATCAGCGAAACCTCATCAACCATTTTCTGATCTACGCCTTTTGCAAGAAAGGCTTTTACCTTCAATTGCGGCAACGCAGGGAACGGTTGCCCTATAGAGTCAATAATCGGCTGCCCCAGTAACTCGAACTCAGGCAACCCAACCAGTTTCCGAAGGCGGCGGCTAATTTCATTTAATAAATCCAGCCTGCCCAGTCGTGTAGAAGGGATACTGACTTTCTGGCTTGCTGTCTCGGTAACATAATATTCAAGCCGTTCAAATGCTTTCCTGTAAATAGCGTCACGGTCTATTAATTCTTCCTGCACGAGCTCAAGCAATAAGTCCGATGCGTCTTGTTTAAGAAAGCCAATCACGTTTTCAGTCATTTCCTGACTGCAATACGTTTCACGCAGCACTTTTAATTCGGGCAGCTGATGTAAGTCAGCTACTGATGCTAAATCTTTGTCTGACATTTCAGTTTTTCCACCCCCCCCGCCTTTAACCGCAGCTCTAAACTCAATTATCATTCGCCGCCCTGCCCCCACAAGGGTTCCGATGCCCATTCAGCGGATACGCCGTGATAATCTCCGACTTGTCGCGGCTCAGCACGATGCGGATGTTCAACCCGCTATGCTCCACCTCCGCCACATGATTTCCGTTTTTTTGTTTTTGCCAATCGACGTTATCATTCGCGGCAAGGGCGGTGACGGTGTTGACCACGTCTTCTTCCGTCCAGCCCTCGGGGAATTCGGATTTGCAGGCGTGGCCGGTGCCGTATAAATGCCCGCCGCCGGAGGAATCACCATGCAGCAGATGTTCCTTGCGCTTCGCCGTCAGCACAGGGGCGTGCTGCGCTTTTTCGGTCTGCGCGCCTGAATAAAGCGTGGGCCCCAGCTTGCCGAGCTGCCCCAGCATGGCCGGAAAAACCAGCACGGCGGAGATGGCGAACACAATAATCTTCTTCAGGAAACGGTCGCGGTACATGCGGATTGCCTCTCTTTTTAACGTCTTTCCCATTATACCGCGTATCCACCCCTGCTGCGAATATCCCGTAAATACCTGTAAATAATGGGGTTTTCTGTATTGCAAAGAATTAACCCCCGCTTGAAGCGTGAGCCATGCGAAAGGGCGCAGGATAAAGATATCGGACAACGTGAAATTACCAACACCGCTCGCTGCCCCGAGAGGTGCGGGAGAGGAGCCTCCCCTCAAGCTGGCTCCTCTCCCTTTTCTTTTCCCGATAAGGGGGATATAACCATGTCCATGAGAATTCTGGTCATCGAAGACGACAAAAGCCTTTGCAAATACATCGTGGACGGTCTGAAACAGGCTGGCCACAACCCCGACCACGCGCTGGACGGGATGGAAGGGCTTGGCCTTGCGACGTCGGAAAATTACGACGTGCTGATCGTCGACCGCATGCTGCCGAAGCTCGATGGCCTCGCCGTCATTCAGGCGCTGCGCACCTCCAAGAAAAACACCCCTGCCCTTGTGCTGAGTTCGCTCGGCAAAGTCGAGGAACGCGTGCAGGGCCTGCGCGCCGGAGGCGACGATTACCTCGCCAAGCCGTTTTCATTCGATGAACTTCTCGCCCGCGTCGAGGCGCTGTCGCGCCGCAACATCCATGAAGCCGAAACCGTCAAGCTTGCGGTCGGCGATTTAGAAATGAACCTGATTACCCGCGAAGTATCGCGCAGCGGCAAAAGCATCGGGTTGCAAAACCGCGAATTCCGCCTGCTCGAATTCCTCATGCGCCGCCCCGGCGAAGTGGTGACTCGCACCATGCTGCTGGAAGGCGTGTGGGATTTCCATTTCGACCCGCAGACCAATTTGATTGATGCGCAAATGAGCAAGCTGCGCAACAAGGTCGACAAGGGTTTCCCCAAGCCCCTCATCCACACCATCCGCGGCGCGGGCTACAAGATCGCGGCGTAAAATGTCCATTGCGCCCATGTTCAGGTCCTTTTCCTTCCGCATCGGCGCCCTGTTTTTCGTTCTCATCCTCGCGAGCGTCATGAGCTTGCGGCTTTTCTCCTATCACCACGCGGTTGAGTCGGAAGAAAACAACATCCAGAAAATCCTGCTCGCCCATTCCGACCAGATCGAGCGCGGCGTGGAGCGCGACGGCATGTCGTATGCGACATATCTCGTCGGCGCGCTGACCGACGAACCGGAAGACAGACACCTTATCCTCGCGCTTAAATCCGGCGATGTTATCTACGGCAACCTGCGCGAATGGCCTGCGGGCGTGGGCGATACCGAAGGCTGGCACCGCCTGCCGCTGCTGGTCGACAGTTTTCAAAAACCGATAGACGGTTTGCTGCTGGTCAAAAAACTGAAGCACGGCAAGCGCCTCGCCGTTGGCTATAACCTCGTACAAATCGCGCAGCTGAAACACGCGCTGGTC
>JAYUPV010000303.1:0-2763 GCA_043759865.1 Alphaproteobacteria bacterium
CGAATGCGCTCGAGCGTCTTGACCGCCTTCGTAACGCCAGCGGCGGTACGCGCACGGCACATCTGCGTTTACAAATGCAGAAAACCATGCAGAACCATTGCGCCGTTTTCCGCACCGGCGAATTGCTGAAAGAAGGCTGCAAAAAAATTCAGGATTGCGTTTCCGGTCGCGCCGACCTCTCCGTCAGCGACCGTTCGATGATCTGGAACTCCGACCTTGTCGAAACCATCGAGCTTGATAACCTGATGCTGCAAGCCGTCGCCTCCATCGATTCCGCCGAAAACCGCAAAGAGTCGCGCGGCTCGCATGCGCGGGAAGACTTCAAGGACCGCGACGACAAAAACTGGATGAAGCACAGCGTCATCTATGTCAACGACAACGGCAAGACCACCATCACCTATCGCCCCGTCCACATGAACACGCTCACCAACGACGTCGAACCTATTCCACCGAAGGCGCGTGTTTACTAAAAGGAGCTTTTCATGAGCCGTATTTCCGCAGCCTCACTCGCCATCGCTCTTGTCGCTTCCGCGCCGTGTTTTGCGGAAGAAACAGTGACCAGCACCACCACATCCTCGAGCAGCGTGAAAACCGAAACGGTGCTGGAACCGGGGAAGCTGGACGGCAACACGCGCGCGATACATTTTGAAGATTACGACCTCGACCGCGACGGCAAACTGACGCGCGCGGAAGCGGGCGAGATGCTGTTCCGCCTGTACGACACCGACGGCAACATGGTGATCGACGACATTGAGTACAAGCGCGAGGCGGTATTGAGCGTTTCGCCCATGACCCGCAAAACCAAAACGGCCTATGACGAAAACAACGACGGCGTGGCCGACAAGGAAGACACCTCGGAAGAAAACATCATGGTCGACACCATGCTGTCGGAATACGACAAAAACAGCAAGGGCCTGTCCCCCGAAGAATTCACCGGTAAAGCCTTCAGCAAAGCCGACGTCAACCACAGCAACGTCATCGAGAAAAAAGAATGGCAAGGCGTGTATGACGGGAAGATCGACGCCAAGAACCGCGCAGAAGCGGCGCTGAACAAATAAAACTTTACAGCCTTAAAACCCGAAAATGTTTTTCTTCGCGCGCCTTGCGTAGTCGGGCTTGGCGATGAGGTTGGCGAGGGTCTCTTTGTAGTCTTTGACTTCGTATTCTTTCGACTGGTTTTAGAGCGGCTTTTTGCCGTTTTTGAGCAGCATATAGTCTTCCACAATGCCCGCCTGCTGTTCGAACCCGTACTGGTTGAAGTCTTTGCCGGGTTCCAGCGTGTATTTGTTCGTGGCGCGGTAATTGAATTTCGCTTTCAGGGTTTCTTTGACGAACGCGATCTTCAGGTTCATGGTGTTGTTCTGTATCTGCCAGACATGGGTCAATTCATGCATCAGCGCGGCGCGGTCTTCGGCGGGGGATTTGGAAAAATCATCGCTGTAGTTTTTGATCATGTAGAGGTTGCCGTCGGGCGCGGCGTTGAAATTGTCGGGCTGGAAGCGGCTGATTTTGTGGTTGTGCAGCTGGACCTTTGAATAATCAATCGCGTCGCCGAAAATGGTTTTCGCGAGATTGATTTCACCTTCGGTGAGGGCACGGTGTTTGTTCTGGGTCATGGAATCGCCTACCTTGAAATGCCGTTGAATATGCATCAGGGATACGACTTGAAGCTCAGGCTGTCAATGACGGTTAAGGGGCGGGTTTGATGGCGGGCGAGGGTTTCGGTTTATCGAGAACAGCCGAAAGCGCCGCCAGCGTTTCGGCGACGGTAATTTCCGGCACGGGCTTGCCGCCCAGCACCAGCGCGGAGTTGTTGGGCGTGACGGGCTTCCACGTTGCGGGGTCGCTGTAATAGCCGAAGAAAGCAAAAACGGGCGCGCCGGTTGCGGCGGCGATGTGGGTCGGGCCGGTATCGTTGCCCAAAGATAGTTCCGCGCCCTTTGCCAATGCCGCGATTTCGCCGAGCGAGGTTTTGCCGCAGAGGTCGATGCCTTTGCCGCCGGTCATGGCGTTGATTTCGGCGCACAGGGCCTTTTCATCGGGCGACGGGCCGCCGATGAGAACGGGCGTGATGCCGCGCGAAAGCAATTCGCCTGCGACTTCGGCATAGTTTTCTTTCGGCCATTTTTTCAAGGGGCAGTTCGCGGCGGCAGTTGCGGCGGCGCGAGTTTTTCATTCACGCCCATCACGCCTGCGTTTTTCAAAGTGTCTTCGAGCAACAGGGAAATGTGTTTTTTGCCCAGCACCGCGCCTGCGCCGAAATCTTTTTCGTCAGTCTCCAGCACGCGCAATTTTTCGGGCGCGTAGACCGGCGCATCAGGGAAAGTTTTGCCGAGGCTGTCGGCGTCGTAAAAATTGAAATTCACCGCGAAACGCGGGTTCAGCGCGGCAAGCGCATCGCCCTCGCGCGCATCGAGCTTGAACCCCGCCATGGTTTCGACCCAGTCTTTCGACCGCACAGAGCCGGTGACGACCAGCGGCACGCCTTCGGCCTCGGCATATTCCTTCAGCCGCTTTATCGCCGGAACAGCCAGCAGGCCGTCGCCGAGATCTTTGGGCAGGTTCAGGATGATGGCGTCTTTTTTCATTATATTTCAATGCCTTGGTGTGATTTCAACCGTTGCGGGCGAGATAAGATGATAATCGGAGTCTGTTGATATGTCAAATGATATATGCCATAATACTTATGCTTTCAGGGGATTCGGCAAGAGTTTGATACGGGTTTTGGTCATGAAAAAACTGCACATCATTTTCGACATGGAC
>JAYUPV010000304.1:0-3687 GCA_043759865.1 Alphaproteobacteria bacterium
AAGAGATTATTCCTTCGGTCAAGGACTGGACGGCGCAGCAGGGCGGCGAAAAGCGCGGTTTGATTGTCGGCGGCGGCGACGGCACGGTGTTGACGGCGGCGGCGGAGTTCCTCGGGCGCGACGACATTACGATGGGCGTGCTGCCGCTTGGCACGCACAACCTGTTCGCGCGGCAGCTCGGCTTCGCGGCGGATTTTCGCGATGCGGCGAAACAATACAAAAACGTGAAAGCGGACAAGGTCGATGTCGGCAACGTCAACGGCGAAAATTTCCTCGTCGGTTTGATGATCGACCAGAACAGCGTCGATTTTTATCAGGCGCGCGAATTGAAGCGCGACAAAAAGTATTTCAGCGCGGCGCTGAAATACCTGACGACGGCTTTCGGCATTGCTGTCGGCCGCTTCGCCAAGCTGTGCGTCGGCGGGCAGGAGCAGAAGGGCCGCTTCTTCCTCGTCACCAACAACCAGATCATGCCGCGCACGAACAAGGGCCTGCTGCCGAAACCGACGGCGGAGGGTTTCAAGCCGGTCATCGAAAATATTCTCGCCAAGGGCGACAGCGACGGGCTGCTCGGCTTTTACGCGTTCAAGGGCGGCGCGCACAACCTCGCGCTTATCCTGCCGAAAATGTGGGACGGCACCTGGACGGAAGCAAAATCGGTGAAGGTGCAGACCGCGCCCGAGCTGCTCATCCAGCCCATGAAGGAAGGCGAGCGCAAAAACGGCCTGCCCATCATCCTCGATGGCGAGGTGAAGCAGGCGCAGTACCCGCTGAACGTCAAAATCCTGCCGCAGGCGCTGAAAGTTTATCGCCCTTCATAAAATAACGCCGCTTTCTCTCCCGCGCCCTTTCCTGTAATATCGGGAAGGCTGGGGCGAGGGGCGATGAAGAAGGCTTATCTCAAAGATTACCTGCTGGTTTACGCGAAAAACCACCGGATACCGGCCTATGCCTATGTGCCGGTCGTGGGCGGGTTTATGGCGGCGAAGTTCTACATGTACAGCTACCGCGCCGACCCCATAACCATCCTGATGTTCGAGGCGCTGCTGTTCCTGCCGTGGATGATGCTGTTTTTCCAGCGCCGCCTGTACCGCCAGATTTTAAGCTGGCGCGATTACCCCATGCCCGACGCTGAGGCGCAGTCGCTGATGATGCGCATCGCGTTCAACAAGGCGCTGTACATGCTGCCGTGGCTGTTCCTGTTGTTCTTTCCGGTGCATGCGCCTTATTTGTACGACCACCTGCTTGGCTACCTGTTCGTGTTTTTTGCGGTGTCGATGTATGCGTCGGCGAGCGCTGTGCTGATGCCGCTGTTCATTTTCGACGTCGGCCTGCTGATGGCCTTTGCGGGCTACGTCACATGGCTGAACCGCGCGATACAGGAAACGCCCTATATCGGCGGCGCGATCGGGCTGTTCTGCCTGTTCATGCTGTATCTCGGCGGCAAATTCCACCAGTCGCAGGTCGAGCTCATCCAAAGCCGCGCTGAATCGGACAGAAACGCGAAACACGCGCAGGAAGCGAATACGGCGAAGTCGCGCTTCCTCGCCCTCATGTCGCACGAAATCCGCACGCCCATGACGGGCATCGTCGGCATGGTCGAGTTCATGAAGGAAACGCCGCTGAACGACGAGCAGAAATCTTTCCTCGGCACGATCAGCGAATGTTCCAAAACGCTGCTCAACACGCTCAACGATATTCTCGACGTGTCGAAGCTTGAAGCGGGCAAGCTCGAGATCAGCAACGTCAACTGCGACTTCCACAACGTGCTCGGCAACTGCACGCGGCTGCTGGCACGCATCGCGGCGGAAAAGCATATCTACCTGAAACTTGAGATTGACCCGGCGGTGCCGAAACTTGTTTGCGGCGACCCGCACCGCATCCAGCAGGTCGTCATCAACCTGCTCAACAACGCGGTCAAGTTTACCGTCACGGGCGGCGTGACGCTGCGCGCGGGTTTCAGGGGCGGCGGCACTTACCCTGTGCTGTGCGTCGAGGTGCAGGATACGGGCATCGGCATTTCAAAGGAAAACATCAAGAAGCTGTTCAAAAGCTTTTCTCAGGCCGACAGTTCCATCGCGCGGAAATTCGGCGGCACGGGGCTCGGGCTTTCGATCATCAAGAATTTACTGGGGCTGATGGGCGGAAAAATCGGCGTGAAAAGCGAGGAGGGGAAGGGCAGCGTTTTCTGGTTCGAGCTTCCCTATCACGAACCCCGCGCCGACGAAGCGGCGGCGGAGCAGGAAGGCGTGCCCGCGCTTTCAAAACTCGAAATTTTACTGGCCGAGGACAACAAGGTGAACCAGCAAATCGCGCTCAGGCTGCTCGGCAACAAAGGGCACATGGTGACGGTCGCGAATGACGGCGTCGAAGCCGTGCGCCTCGCCCGCGACAATGCCTATGACATTATTCTGATGGACGTCAACATGCCGCTGAAAAGCGGTTTTGACGCGACGATCGATATCCGCACCACAGGCGGGCGCAACGAAACCACGCCCATCATCGCGCTCACCGCCACCATCATCGACGAAAATGTGAAGCAATGCATGGATGCCGGCATGAACGGCTATGTCGCCAAGCCTTTTTCGCCGCACCAGCTTTACAAGGAAATGGCGAAATTCCTGCCGGGAAAAATCATGACGCTGACGGAACAGCAGGCGGCGGAAACGCTTTCACCCGCGCCCGCGCCGGTATCGACATCGACCGCGCCGCCGCAGGGCGCGACGTTAAACGAAAACCTGCGCGCCATCCGCGAGGAACTGGGCTCGGCCTATATGACGCTGCTGGTCGACAACAGCATCAAGGAAGTGCGCCGGTTGACAGAGCTGCTGCAGGAAGAATTCGAGAAAAAAGATTACGTGACCCTGCACCGCAGCGCGCATGACCTGAAAGGCGTGAGCGGGCTTATCGGCATGGGCGAAACCTGCCACCACGCCGAGGCGATAGAAAAGGCCTGCGCAAACAAGGAATACGAAAGGCTGCCCGAATTGCTGGCCGTGCTGAAGCTCGACGGCGAGCGCGAAACGCACGAGATGGAAGAAATCAGGGAATAAAAAAAGCTCGCCCGCCGGAGCTTTTCAGCAACGGCGGGCAAGCTTTAAAATCGTAGAAAGAAAAGGCTTAGCGTGTGCTGTTCCAGATCGCGCCGATAGCCGCGCCAACCGCGATCACGGGGATCGAAACGGGAGCGAAGGGGGTCAGGCCGATAACGAGGGCAACGCCGCCGCCGATAGCTGCGCCTTTGCCAGCTTTGTTGCCGAAGATGCGGCTCAGAAGGCCGGGTTTTTTGTTTTCCATTGTGTGTGTTCTCCTTTGGGATTTTAAGCGTGAATGAATCTGTTTTCTTAGCCTGACTCTTTTAGGAAACTACCGATAATATGTCAATATACCGAATCCGTTTTATGTCATTTATTTTTTATTGAATTATCAGGGAAATATCGCCGCGCGCCGGATTTGTTTTCCATAGCGTTACATCCGCCCGATAAAAGCCTCTTCGCATTTAGCACAGTAAAAATACCGGCAAGCAGTTCAATTTATTGGTCATTGCGGATATATTGTGAATATAATTGCGATTAACACAAGTACGTGATACGCTTGTTACATGCCCGATGTGTCGGGCGGGTTCTTTGGAACCAGGGTATTGAAAATTGTGAATAGAACTAAAAAGGCCGCCACAGCGGAGTGGTT
>JAYUPV010000305.1:0-3558 GCA_043759865.1 Alphaproteobacteria bacterium
CACCAGCGCGCGCGGCGATATTTTTGCGCCAAGTTCATTCAACCGCGCCGAACGTTTTTGCAGCCATGACGCAAGCCCGTGTTCAAGCCGCGAGGACAAATGGTCAACCTTCTGCACCGCGTTTTCGAGCAGTCGTTTCGGATCGCCCAAACCGCGCCCAAGCCCCTGCAGGTGAATAGCGTTGCGCTGCGTCAGGCGCTGCACGGAAATAAACAGGCGCTGTTTTGTTTCCAGCAGCATCGCCTGCAATTCCACCCGCACCGGCACGGCCTTTTCGGCGGCGGCGGTAGGCGTGGGGGCGCGCAAGTCAGATGCGTAGTCTATCAATGTCGTATCGGTTTCATGCCCCACAGCGGAAATCAGCGGGATTTTGCTGGCTGCCGCCGCGCGCACGACGAGTTCGTCGTTGAAAGGCATCAAGTCTTCGAGCGAGCCGCCGCCGCGCGCGACGATTAAAACATCGGGACGGTCGGGAGAGCCTTCGGGAATTGAGTTAAACCCTGCAATTGCAGCCGCAACCGCCTGCGCCGCGCCCGCGCCCTGCACCATGACGGGCCAGAGCAGCACGCGGCGCGGGAAACGCTCATTGAGGCGGTGCATGATATCGCGGATGACCGCGCCGGTCGGCGAAGTAATAACGCCGATGACATTGGGCAAAAACGGTATTTTCTTTTTGCGCTCGGGCGCGAACAGGCCTTCGGCGGCGAGTTTCTTTTTCCGCTCTTCGAGCATTTTCAACAGCGCGCCCTGCCCCGCCAGTTCCATCGTCTCGATGATCATCTGGTAGTTGGAACGCCCGGGATAGGTCGTCAGGCGTCCGGTGCAGACAACCTCCATCCCCTCCTCAGGCTTCAGCCCGAGTTTCGAGACCGTGCCTTTCCAGCAGATGGCATCGAGCACCGAGCTGTCGTCTTTCAAAGATGTATAAAGATGCCCCGATTTCGCGACAGTGACTTTCGAAATTTCGCCGCGCACGCGCACAAAGGAAAAGCCTTCCTCCACCACGCGCTTTAATTTGTGGCTCAGCTCGCTAACGGTATATTCGGGCGGCGCATTGCTGCCCGCGACCGCTGCCGGTGCAGGCGGCAGGCCGAACGGGTCGGTTTCATCGCGCGGCGGCGGCGCGGAGCTGAACAGGTCTTTTCCGGTCATGGAGATTTATAGTATGGCGCGTGGCGTATGTCAAAAAATCAGGCGGGAACGGGCTGCGGCGGGCGGATGGACGGGGGCGGAGGCGGCAGCGTGGGCGCTGGGGGCGCAGCGGTTTTCGCCGTATCGCGGAAGATGGCGTTAACGGGCGAGAAATCATAGCTGGAGGTTTCGCGCAAGCGCGGCATGACGTCGGGGAAATGCTTGTCGAGCAGCTGTTCCACCTCTTTCGCGATGGCGCGGACTTTTTTGTGGTCGTAATCGGCAAGGGTCGGCTTGGTCTTGCGCGGTTCAAACGCGCCGGGCGAAGTGGCCGCCGGTTCGGAAACAAAGCCCGAGGTTTTTTCGATGTAAAAGCGGCGTTCCGACTCTATCAATATGCCGAGCGTCTCGGCCATGTTGCGCGGCAACAGGCCTCGCGATAATACGTCCTTGAAGGCGCTGGCCATGAGGCCGATGCCCTCGTCGATATTGATGGGGCGACCTTCCTCCGCATCGGTGATGGTGATGTTGCTGCGCGGGCGGCGGCCCATTTGCATCAGCGTTGCCTGCAAATATTCTTCGCCGCAACCGTTGGAATATTCCCAGCCGTTCAACATGGCCATGTTGGTGACTTTTTCATCGATCAGCGGCACCCACATGCCCATGAAATCATCGGCGCCCCAGTTGACCTTGCCCCACTGGCGGTAGAGGCGTCCGTCAAACTCTGCGGGGGCGATGACCGTGCCGGGCAGTTTCTCCGCCCAGTAGTCGCTCTGCTTCACGCCGTCGGCCATGTTCGGCTCGATAACTTCGTGCAGGAATTTTTCGTGGTCTTTTTTCGCCTCGGCCAACGTGGCGACGCCGTATTTTTCCATGAACTGATAAAGGCGCGGCCCCGAAGTGATGGGCACGCTCACATAGGTCACGTTGCGGGCCTTGATGGTGGCGAAGGCGGCGAGCGCAAATTGCGCCTGGAGCTTGTGCTCTTTCGGGAGGTCGTTCGTACGTTCGAGAATCTTCGTTTTCGTCATGCAATTTCAGACTAGCATGGTTATGCTCAGTTTGGGTAGAATTAATTCATACTAGATAAATAGGCAATAAAATTACCGGAAAATAAAAGAAAAATAGCCTGTGCTTACGGGGCTTACCGAGCGGGGGCGGGTTTTTTCTGCTTGAATTTGGGGAACTCGATGACTTGTTGTATCGGCTTCACCACATCGCGGAACACGGCGTTGATGGGGCTGAAGTCGTAGCTGGAGGTAACATCGAGTTTCTTGCGGATGTCGGGGAAATGCTGGTCGATGAGCGGCCAGATTTCTTTGGCAATCGCCGCGACCTTGGCGTGGTCGTAGGGCAGAACGTTATGTGTCGCCGCGCGCGGGTCGCTGCTGTCGGGCGAGATCGCGGGGATGGCGTCTTTTTTTCCGGTGGTTTGTTCAAGGTTAAAGCGCGCTTCTGCCTCGAGCAAGATGCCGAGAGTCTCGGCCATGTTACGGGGCTGGATGCCGCGCGAAATAACGTCCTTGAAAGCGGCGGACATGAGCGTCAGTCCCTCGTCGAGCTTGATGGGCCGGCCTTCTTCGCCGTCCATGATGGTGATGTCGCTGCGCGGGCGGCGCGCCATCTGCATCAAGGTCGCCTGCAAGTATTCCTCACCCGAGCCATTTGAATACTGCCAACCGTCGAGCATGACCATGTTGGTCACTTTTTCATCGATGAGCGGAACCCACATGCCCATGAAATCATCCTGCGCCCAGTCAATCGTGCCCCACTGCCGACGCAGACGGCCTTCAAACTCCGCAGGTGCAATCACGGTGCCGTGCAATTTCTCGACCCAGTACGCACTGCCCGCTACGCCTTGTGCCAAATTCGGCTCGACCACTTCGTTGAAAAACTTTTTCGGGTGGTCTTTCGCTTCGGCTGCGGTTTTGTATTTGTACTTGTCCATGAAATCATAAAGGCGGGGGCCCGAGGTGATGGGCACGGAAACATAAGTCACGTTTTTCGCCTTGAGCGTCGCAAACGCGGCGAGCGCGAACTGCGCCTGCAGTTTGTGCTCGTTCGTGAGGTCTTCCGTGCGGGCGAGAATCTCGCGTTTTTCTATTGGTTCTTTTGTCATGCCCGATCAGTATAACAATGCGGCACCGGGGAAAGAACGTTTATGGTGAATAGTTTTTTAAGATGTTGTAATATATAGATATATTATTTTTCATAATATTAAATTTTATACTTTAAAGCTTCTCCCCGCTCTCCCTTGCCATCCCCATGTTCCCGAGAAAAACACACCCTCCTGAAGCCGCAAAACAGAAGCGGCGAATGTGGCGCGCATATATAACGCGTGATACGCGAAAAAAAATCGCGCGATATCGCGCATAAAAACAGTGCCACGCTTTAATTTTCAAACAGGCAACGCATGGGCTTTTTTAG
>JAYUPV010000306.1:0-2204 GCA_043759865.1 Alphaproteobacteria bacterium
CACGTCGTCGAAATTAAATGATTTGCGTTGTTCCGCTATCGCCGCATGAAAAACGATTTGCAGCAGCACATCGCCCAGCTCGTCGCGCAGCGGGTCATCAACCTGCCCCTGGTCGATGATGTCGGCGGTCTCATACGACTCTTCGATGAGATAGGGGACGAGGCTTTTATGCGTTTGCTCCTGCGTCCAGGCGCAGCCGTCCTTGTGCGTGCGCAGGTAATCCATGACCTCGAGCAGGCGGTCGATTGGCTTTTGTGCTTTCGGCTGATTCTGTGTTTTTTTCTGCGCGGCCTTCATGGCGTTTCTCCTTGGTCGTGCAAAGTCATAGCAGAAAGGGAATACGCGGTAATCAGGAAAAACAGATATCGTTAAATATCAACATCTTAAACTTATACTCATTAAGATTATGTAAACATTTTATTGCTTTCATTTCCCATATAGTGTATAAAATATGAACGCAAAAACCAGAAAAAACGGGTGTATAAAATGGCTGGTATCAAGGTTCTGAACAGAAAAGAAATGCTCAAGTTCAACCTCATGATCGCGTCGGTGGTCTGGGCGGGTTGGTATTTCCTCGGCGGAGACCTTGCGATTGCAAGCCTGATGAAAAACTGGGCGGTGTCGCTCACCATGGTCGCAGGCTCGCTCATCGGCGGCGCGACCAGCGAAGGGAGCGGGGCGGTTGCTTTCCCGGTCTTCACAAAACTTCTCAAAATTCCTGCGGAAGACGCACGCATCTTCTGCCTCGCCATCCAGAGCATCGGCATGACCTGTGCTTCGCTCAGCATCATTTACGCGGGCGTAAAAATCGAGTGGCGCGCCATCCGCTGGGCGGGCCCGGCCGGAATGCTCGGCCTGCTCGTCAGCACATTGTTTATCGTGCCGGTCGTTTCGGCGTCGCTGGTGAAAGTCGCCTTCACCATCATGCTGGCAAGCCTCGCCATCGCCATGGTCATCATGAACAAGAACGAACACAAGAGCAAACGCCACGACAGCCTTCCCGTTTTCGGCGACAAGGAAAAAGCATTTCTGATGGCTGCAGGATTTGCGGGCGGTTTGATGAGCGGCGTCGTCGGTTGCGGTGAAAACATCGCGACCTTCATGGCGATGGTGCTGCTGTTCCGCATCACCGAAACAATCGCAACGCCGACCACGGTTATTTTGATGACGATTGTGACAATCTTCGGCTTCGGCCTGCACGCGCTCGTCCTCGGCACTTTCACGCCGACGCTTGTAGGCTACTGGCTCGCAGCGGTTCCCGTCTCCTGCGTCATGGGACCGCTTGGCGCGCTGCTCTGCACCTATATGCCACGCAAGCTGATTGTGAATACGCTGCTCACGCTCATCAGCCTTGAATTCATCAGCACGCTGATACTGGTGCCGATTAGCGGTGGCGTCGCCTGCGTCGCGGCCGCCACGCTGATTTCCTGCGGCCTGCTGAACTGGTACATGGTCAACACCGACATCTACGCGCCGAAAGCGGAAGTCGTGCCTGTCAACGACAACGAAGACGAATACGGTCGCGGCATGGCGGCACCGGCGCTTGCTTACGCAAGAGCCTGATTGATTTCACCACGGAGAATAACGAAGGCGCGGATGTACGGTCCGCGCCTTCACTTTTTCTTCAGTCGAGCATGATAAGATGGGTGACAGGACCATCGTCGACCGCGTCGAAGCCGAGTCTCTCGTAAAACTTTCGGGCGACAGGGTTAAGGGTGCGGAGAGTCATTTTCTTGAACAGCCCCGGTGGCACGGCGAGGATCTTTTTCATCAGCGCCGAGCCAATGCCGAAATTGCGCCACTCGGGCAAAATATAGACATGCCGCACGCGCACGATGGCAGGGTCGTCAAGATACGGGTCGACAGAGCGCCCGCCGACACCAAGGAAGCGTCCTTCATGCTCGGCGGCATAAAGCGCTTCGCCCGGCTTGTCGAACTGGTTTGCACCGCTTGCCCAGTTCTCGGTCAGGCGCAGCACAAGGTTGTATCCCTCGGACTGGCTTTTCTTCAGCAGCGGGGAAATCTTTTGCGCATCGTAATTCTGCGCGGTCAGTTGGATAATTTTCAGGTCGTCCATATCGGCTATACCTTTATGGCCGTACCTTAACGCCAAACACCAATTCACAAAAGACCCGAGAATCCGAAAAGGCCGGAGACGGGCGCAAGAGGCCGTTTTGACGCGTTTTCCTTGCCGCTTCTTACCT
>JAYUPV010000307.1:0-4185 GCA_043759865.1 Alphaproteobacteria bacterium
TGATGGCAAGCCAGGTCAGCAGATATCCCGCCGCCCAAACCACAACGTCGACAAGCATGATATGCCGCGCCATAAGCTCCGCAGCCAGCTGCTCGTTAACAATGCCGCGCACAGGGCCGATATAGTAACCGGCATACAGGAGCGTTGCGACTGCCGTGCCAATGAGCAGTCCCTTTATGCGCGGGCCTTTGCTGCGGAGCTTATGGCGCGGCATATCATGCTTGTCGACGTTGTGGTTTGGGCGGCGGGATATCTGCTGACCTGGCTTGCCATCAAGCATATGGCCAAAGGTGCACTTGAGAAAATGCTGCCGGGTGAGGTTGTGGATACCAGTGATAAGGGCCTGCCTGCGGCGGGCGCGCAAGGCTGGCATGCCGTCGGAACGACGCTGCTGGCTTGGGCAGCCTGTGCCTTTGCAGCTGTTGCAAAGCCGCTCTGGGTTTTGATGGTGCTGAAGCTGCTACAACGCTAGCGCGTGACGAACTTTTCTTCCTGTTTCAACACATGTGGCGGAATAGGCACACGGTCGCGTCTTGCGATATCGACCACGGCGCGTAGTGTGAAGCCTCCATGAATGCGGTCTTTCTTAATGCTTTCATAGACAATCCAGTCAACGATATCTTCGGCCTTGCAGGCGAATTCGGGGCCTTCCTCGGTGGCGTAGCCTTGCGGATTATTGCGCGCACGGCGAACAAGATAGCCCTCCCCCGTACGACCGCGTACCAGCACAGGGTTCATATCGCCGTTCGCGCCAAGCGGCCCGAGCGCGAGCGAAGCATAGTGCGGAAATTTTTCACGGAGCATATCAAAGTCAGCCAAGGTCGCCCGCGCTTTTTCGGCGGCGGCCAGCATTAACGGGTCATCGGCCTCGAACCGTACCCACATCTCGCGGGGCGTGAGGGCGCGTTTCATGAGCATGGCATCGCGCAGGATATAAAGGATAGCGCAGGCAGCAAGCAGCAAGAATATGACCGTATAGCTCGACATAGACCTACTGGTTCATCATCTTGAAGAACTCGTCGTTGTTCTTCGTGTCCTTCATTTTATCGATGAGGAACTCCATACTGTCGACAGTGCCCATGGGTGACATGAGCTTGCGCAGAATCCACATCTTGGAAAGCATGCCCTGCTCGACGAGCAGCTCTTCTTTCCGTGTGCCGGACTTCTGGATATCGATAGCGGGAAAAACGCGCTTGTCCGCGAGCTTGCGGTCGAGAACGATTTCGGAGTTACCGGTGCCTTTGAATTCTTCGAAAATCACTTCGTCCATGCGCGAGCCGGTATCGATAAGAGCCGTCGAGATGATGGTCAGTGACCCGCCCTGTTCGATGTTACGCGCAGCGCCAAAGAAGCGTTTCGGGCGCTGCAATGCGTTTGCGTCCACGCCACCGGTCAGGACTTTACCTGATGACGGAACGACGGTGTTGTAAGCGCGGCCAAGGCGTGTGATGGAATCGAGAAGGATGACGACATCGCGCTTGTGTTCGACAAGGCGTTTTGCCTTTTCCAGCACCATTTCCGCGACCTGTACGTGGCGTGAGGCCGGTTCATCGAAAGTAGAGGAAATAACCTCGCCCTTCACCGAACGCGCCATGTCCGTCACTTCCTCGGGCCTTTCGTCAATAAGAAGGACGATCAGGTAAGCGCCGGGGTGGTTGGTTTCAATCGAATGCGCGATGTTCTGCATCATCACCGTTTTGCCGGTACGTGGCTGGGCGACGATGAGCGCACGCTGGCCGAAACCGAGCGGGGAGACCAGTTCAATCACGCGCTGCAGCTGTACCTGTGCGTTCTTGTTGGTGCGGGTTTCTTTTTTCTGTCCGCCGCCTTTGTCTGTCGGGTCGTCAAGTTCGAGCTTGATTTTACGGTCGGGATAAAGCGGCGTCAGGTTGTCAAAGTTGATGCGGTGGCGAATATTGTCCGGCGCTTCAAAGTTAATTTGATTTACGCGCAGTAGAGCAAAGTAACGCTCATTGTCCTTTGGCGCGCGGATTTCGCCTTCAACCGTGTCACCGGTGCGGAGGCCGAAACGCTTGATTTGCGAGGGAGAAACGTAAATGTCGTCGGGGCCCGGCAGGTAGTTTTCTTCGGGGGAGCGCAGGAAGCCGAAACCATCCTGCAGCACTTCGAGCACGCCCGCGCCCGAAATAGGAATGTCCTGTTCGGCAAGGCGTTTCAGGATCGCAAACATCATTTCCTGTTTGCGCATCGCGGAGGCGTTTTCGAGATTTAAGCTTTCGGCATAGGCAAGCAGGTCTGCGGGTGATTTCAGTTTCAGTTCATGGAGGTCCATGACCTTGGCGTTCGGGTCACGACGCGCTGCTGCTTCTTCTTCTTCGGGAGTTACTTCGGACTGAGGGCCCTGGTGCAGGTCGTTGTGATTGTCATGCCCACCGCCGCCGTGTCCGCCGTGATGGCGGCCACCACCGTGATGGCCTCCGGAATGTCGTGTGCGTTTTACCACTGTTGATGCTCTTTCATGCGTTCGTCTTGTAGGGTGCTTGGTTGGGGGATAATGCGGATGTTTTTTCGCGGGTGATGTATGGATTGTTTTTCAGGACGCCTGCTGCGGAAAAAATTCCGGCGGCGCTAGCCCTTGATTGGAGCTTTTGATGCAGCAAGATTAACAAACTTGCCGATGTATGTCAACTCAAAGGTAAAACTTCAGAAAAGCTTGATTTTAGAAGAATATACCAGTTATGAAAACCAAAATTGACAGAATCACCCATCCTCCTAGAACGGTTTGACAATAACAAGGATGACAATGGCGATCATCAGTAGAGTCGGCACTTCATTCACACGACGGTAGAACTTTGCGTTGTGCTTATTTGCATCCTTTACGAACGCCTTTCGCCAGCGCGACAATCCATAGTGAGAACCTAGCATCAGTATGACCAGCGTCAGTTTTGCATGCATCCAGTGCTGGTGTAAAAGATCGCTATTTGCCCACAGCACCAGCCCGCCAAGCACCAATGCAAGAACCATAGCCGGGTTCATGATCAAGCGCAGCAGTTTACGTTCCATGATTTTCAGGGTTTCAGACAACTCCGACCCTTTATCGGCATCCGCATGATAAACAAACAGTCGTGGCAGATAGAGCAGACCCGCCATCCATGAAATTACGGCGATCAGGTGCAGCGCTTTGAACATATCGTAATGGGTAAAGACAAAGTCTTTCATGCCGTTTCTTTCTTTGCGCAGCCACAACGCTTGAAATTTGTACCACAGAGCTGCGGTTGTTTTCTGCCCTCAAGGGCATCAGACACAAGGCCGACAAGCCCTGCGATAAAATCGGGATGGGTCGATACGGTTGGCACCCGCGCATAATAGGGCACGCCGAGATCCAGCGCTTCTTTTTTATAATCGATATCAAGCTCGACCAGCGTTTCGATATGTTCGGAAACAAAGGCGTGTGGATAAACCACGATACCTACTTTATCTTGCGCCGCCCGCTCCAACTCAGCGCGTATCGGCGGACCGATCCATTCAAGCGGGCCGATACGGCTCTGGTAACAAATGCGCCAGCAGTCTTGATCAAGCCCTGCTTTTGCGGCAATGGCGGTTGCTGCCTGTTCGCAGTGATACTGGTACGGGTCGCCGCCCGCGATGACTTTTTTCGGCAGGCCGTGGGCTGAGAAAAGCACACGCGTGCCGGACGGTGCTTTTTCGAGTTCGGCTTCTACCAACTCGGCCGAGGCTTCCACAAAGCCCTTCATCAATGGATAGCAATGGACGGTTTCGACTTTCAGTCCTTTATTGCACACGGCATACAGGTTGCTGCCTGTCGACTGGGCCACGCTCCAGAAGTTTTCAAAGGATGAATTAGTGGTTGTGGTTGAATATTCAGGATAGAGCGGCAGTAATACGAGCCGGTCGGGCGCGAATTCGTCCAGTGCCTGCACGGTGTCTTGGGCTGTTGGCTCCCAATACCTCATGGAAACGAAAACACGGAAGATATCGGCGACATCCGGATATTTTTTGTTCAGAGTTTCTTCAAGTTGCTGCGCTTGTGCCTGCGTATTTTTCAACAAGGGAGATTTGTAGCCAAGCTTTGCATACCCTGTTTTTGCAACGCCTTTACTGCGGGTAATCGATATATATTTCGCAATCAGATAGCGAACGGGTAGCGGTGCTCCAATAATGTTTTTGTCCATGAAGAAGTTGAACAGGAAAGGTTTGATATCT
>JAYUPV010000308.1:0-3523 GCA_043759865.1 Alphaproteobacteria bacterium
CCCGTTCCGCCATTCCCGCACGCGGCGGCGAGACGGAAGTTATTTCGCAAGAAAGCGAAGAAGCTTAAGCTTCAGGGATTATAGACCGGCTTGTCGTTGCCGCTGAATCCGCCGAAGCCCCCACGATCGTTGCGTTCCTCGGGGCCCTCCGACGACCAGCGGTCAAGCAGGCGCGAAAACGGCCCGTCATCACCGCGTTTCATTTTCTGTGCATAGGACGGCACGTTTACATTCACCGCGTCTTCCATGTAACTGCGCCACAGGCGCGCCGGATATTTTCCGCCCGACACGCCTTCCATCGGCGAGTTGTCGTCATTGCCCATCCACACGCCGGTGACAAGGCGGTTGGTGTAGCCGATAAACCATGCGTCGCGATAATCTTGGGTCGTGCCTGTTTTACCAGCCACATGACCGTGAGAGAGCTGCGCGGCGCGGCCCGTGCCTTTGGCGACGACCTGCTGCAGCATCGAATCCAGATCCTGCACGGTCTGGTAGGAGAACAGCCGCATGTTTTCGGTGGTGTCACGACGGTAAAGCGTTTTGCCGTCCTTGTCCTCGACCGACAGAACAGCGTAGGGCCATATCGCATGGCCGCCATTGGCGATTTCGGCATAGGCATGGGTCATTTCAATCAGGGGCGCTTCGCCAGCACCAAGGCCGGTCGCAAGCTCGGGCTTGAACTGGTTTGAAAGCCCGAGACGCTGTGCGATATCAAGCAGCCGTGACACGCCGATTTGCTGCAACAGCCGCACCGTGGCGGCGTTCAGCGAAAAAGCGAGCGCGTCGGACATTGTGACGGGGCCGTTATATTTGTTCTCGTAGTTTTTCGGGCGATAACTGCCGGCGCTAAAAGGAGAGTCATCAAGAATATCGGTCGGCTTGTAGCCCGCTTCAAGCGCGGCGAGATACACGAAAGGCTTGAACGACGAGCCCGTCTGGCGCTCGGCCTGCGTTGCGCGGTTGTACTGGCTTTCGGTATAGTCTGTGCCGCCGATCATTGCCAGCACCGCGCCATCCATACCCATGGTCACAAGCGCCGCCTGCGACACTTTATCTTCGGGCTTCAACGTCGCGAACAGTGCCTTTTGCTGCGTTTCGGCCAACTGCTGCAGTTCGGGCGACAAAGTGGTGCGGATAACGAGGTCGCGCTCGGAGTTGCTGACATAGCTGTCGACCTGGTCAATAACCCAGTCGGCGAAATAGCGGTTGAGCGAACCGGCAGACGCGCCCGCGAGGGTTATTTTTGCGTTGCTGGTTTCCTGTTTTTGCATGTCTTTGCCGATATAGCCTGCGGCCTCCATCGCCTTGATCACCACTTTCGCGCGGTCTCTTGCCAGTTTCGGGTTCGCGGCGGGGGAGAAACGCGAGGGCGCTTTCAGCAATCCTGCGATAACCGCGCCTTCCCACAGCGTGATATCTTTTGCGCCCTTGCCGAAATAAGTGCGCGCGGCGGCATCGATGCCGTAGGCGCCCGAGCCGAAATACACGCGGTTGAGGTAAGAGGTTAAAATTTCTTCTTTGGAATGCTGGTGTTCAATCATCAACGCCAACAATGCTTCCTGCACCTTGCGGCGCAAGGTTTTGTCGGCGGTCAGGAAAAGGTTTTTCGCCAGCTGCTGGGTAATGGTCGAGCCGCCCTGCACCCAGCGCCGCGCCTTGATGTTGGTGTACATCGCGCGCGCAAGGCCGATGAGGTCGATGCCGAAATGGTCATAGAACCGCCGGTCTTCGACCGACAGCACGGCGGCCACCACATAGGGCGGAAGGTCGGCGGCCTTGACGACGTTGCCCTTCAACCCCCCAAAGCGGGCGATGAGCGAGCCGTCGGCTGCGAGTACGGTGATGCTGGGGCGCATTTCCAGCGGCTTGACTTCACTGGTGTCGGGCATGTCCCAGATACAGTAGGAAACATACAGCGTCAACGCGGCAAAACACCAAAGGCCACAAATGAAGCCGAACTTGAAAAGCTGGCGCATAAAAGACCGGGAGCCGCCCTTGGGGCGGCTCCGCGGCTTTGATTTCGTCTTTTTAGCTTTGCGTTTCGCCAAGAGGTGTTACGCCGCCCTCTCGAGCGCAATCGCCGTGCCTTCGCCGCCACCGATGCAGAGCGAGGCAACGCCTTTGCTCAACCCGCGTTTTTCAAGCGCATGCAGCAGCGTGATGATAATGCGCGCGCCGGAAGCGCCGATCGGGTGGCCGAGCGAGCAGGCGCCGCCGTTCACGTTGACTTTTTCATGGGGCAGGCCAAGTTCCTTCATCGCGGCAAGGGGCACCACGGCAAAGGCTTCGTTGATTTCGTACAAATCGACTTCTTTCGCCGTCCAGCCCGCTTTTTCCAGCACTTTCTTGGTAGCGCCGATGGGAGCAAGCGTGAATTCGGCCGGTTTTTGCGCATGGGTTGCATGCGCCTTGATGGTGGCCAGAATCTTGAGGCCGCGCTTGTCCGCTTCGGACTTTTTCATCAGCACAAGTGCCGCAGCGCCATCCGAAATCGACGACGCATTTGCGGCTGTGACCGTACCGTCGGGCGTGAAGGCGGGTTTCAGCATGGGGATTTTCTCGGGCTTGCCTTTCTTGGGGCTTTCGTCTTCCGAAACAATTGTGTCGCCGGTTTTCGCCTTAATGGTGACGGGGGCGATTTCGGATTTGAAAGCGCCGGACTTGGTGGCTTCGAGCGCGCGCGAAAGAGAAGCGAGCGCGAACTTGTCCTGGTCTTCGCGGGTCAGCTGGCATTTGCGCGCGGTGTCGTCCGCGAACACCCCCATCAGCTGGCCTTTATCGTAAGCGTCTTCGAGACCGTCGAGGAACATGTGATCGAGAACTTTCGCGTGGCCCATGCGCAGGCCGCCGCGTGCCTTGTCGAGCAGGTAGGGTGCGTTGGTCATGCTTTCCATGCCGCCTGCAACCATCACGCTGGCCGAGCCTGCAAGGATGTTGTCATGCGCCAGCATCACGGCCTTCATGCCGGAGCCGCACATTTTGTTGACGGTGGTGGCACCGGTCGAATCGGGAATGCCCGCCTTGATGGAGGCTTGGCGCGCGGGGGCCTGACCCTGCCCTGCCGCAAGCACACAGCCCATGATGACATCTTCGACATCGGCCGGGGCAACGGTGGAGCGTTTCAGCGCTTCTTCAATCGCGATTTTGCCGAGGTCGGAGGCCGAAAAAGAGGCCAGTTCGCCCTGAAAGGCGCCGATGGGGGTACGGGCCATGCCGACGATGACGATGGGGTCGTTGTTGGTGTTAGCCATGTAGAATCACTCCTTTTTGCACTGCACAAATACTGTGGAAGGATTTAAGCACGGCAAGCCGTTAAAGCAAGGGTGAAAGACCCCTTTGCACGATTTTGCCATAAAACATCAATTAAAAGAGCATATCCGTGCCGAAAACGACTTGCGTCTGGTGCGGGTCGAGGGCGGCGTTGATGCCGTTATCGACATCCAGCAGCGTGGCAGAGCCACGGAAGCTCATGCCGGGGGCGTAGGTGTAGCCAAAACCGACCGTGCTGCGCTGCAGCTCCAGC
>JAYUPV010000309.1:0-3581 GCA_043759865.1 Alphaproteobacteria bacterium
CCTGTCGGAAGAAACCAGCACGGGCGTTCACCGCCTGTTCGAAATGATGAAAAAGGGCGAGTTGAAAGTTCCCGCCATCAACGTGAATGACAGCGTGACCAAGTCGAAATTCGACAACCTCTATGGCTGCCGCGAAAGCCTCGTTGACGGCATCAAGCGCGCGACCGATGTGATGATGGCAGGCAAGATCGGCGTCGTCTGCGGTTATGGCGACGTGGGCAAAGGCTCGGCGTCGTCGATGCGTTCGCAAGGCGCGCGCGTGCTGGTGACCGAAGTCGATCCCATCTGCGCGCTGCAGGCGGCGATGGAAGGCTATCAGGTCGTGACCATGGAAGACGCAGCCCCCATCGGCGACATCTTTGTCACCGCGACCGGCAACGTCGATGTCATCACCCTCGACCATATGCGCCAGATGAAGGACCGTGCCATCGTTTGCAACATCGGCCACTTTGACAGCGAGATTCAAATCGATAGCTTGAAAAACTACAAATGGGAAGAAGTGAAGCCGCAGGTCGATGAAGTTATCTTCCCCGACGGCAAACGCCTCATCGTTCTCGCCAAGGGCCGCCTCGTCAACCTCGGCTGCGCGACCGGCCATCCGAGCTTCGTCATGAGCGCGTCGTTCACGAACCAAGTCCTCGCGCAGCTCGAACTGTGGCACAACCACGCGAAATACGAGAACAAGGTCTATGTGCTGCCGAAGCACCTCGATGAGAAAGTCGCGCGCCTGCACCTCGACAAGCTCGGCGTGAAGCTGACCAAGCTGACCAAGCAGCAGTCGGAATACCTGAGCGTCGCCGAAGAAGGCCCGTTCAAGCCCGACCACTACCGCTACTAAGTGGCCGATTGATTTAAAAGCGCGCGCGCCTGAAACGAGCCGCGCGCTTTTTTATGCGTGAAAACCCATACTTGACATATTTCCCCGCGAAACGCTTTTGTCTTGCCGCCAAGACGGGTACAATAAAGCCGTGCTAAAGGGAAACGACAACACAAACGCGAAAAACAACGAGACATCGGGCGTGGACAAGCTGCTCGATGCGCTCATGCCCCTGCGCGCCGATAAAAAACGGCTTTCGCACCAGAACGACCGGCTCGAAGCATTCCTGCGCTCCATCCCCATCGAATATTGCGGCTGGGACCAGGACGGCGTGCAGGCGATATCGCCCGGCTTCGCGGCGTTGATCGGCGTGGAAAAAATCGAAACCCTGCAGGATATGCAGGAAGGCCTCGCCCCCGGCGACGCCGCCGCCATCGAAGGGCTCTATGACCGGCTGAAACAATACGGCGAATATTTCGATATCGGCGTTTATACCGCCAGCGGCAAAAAGGCACTGAAGGTTTTCGGCAAGCGCGGCGTGACCAGCGCGGGCGGCCAGTTGTTTTCCGTCGTCTGGGCCATGGACATCACCGAATTCGCAAGCGCGGCGGTACGCAGCGTACAGGCCATCGCGGTTGTCGAAAAACGCGAAAGCGAATTGCGTGCGAACGCCAATGCTCTTCCCTTTCCGGTCTGGATACGCAACCAGAAGCTCGACCTTACATGGTGCAACAAGGCTTATGCCCGCATCCTCGACGACACCTCGGCCTCCGTCATTGCCGAGCAGAAAGAACTGCCGCTCACGGGTGCCGGCAAAGACGAGCTGACCCAGCGCGTGCTGGCACAGCGGGCGCTTGGCAAACTCGCGCCGCAAAGCGTGCGCGGACATTTGATTGTCGACGGCCAGCGCAAACTGATGGAAATAACCGAAATCCCCATGCCGCAGGAAAAGCGCGTGGTGGGCATGGCGCTCGACGTGACCAAGGAAGAGGAATGGGAGGCGTCGTATGAACGCCTCGCCGCTTCGCACAAGGAAGCGCTTGAACAGCTGCGCACGGCCATCGCCATTTTTGACGCCGATACGCGGTTGGAATTTTATAACTCCGCCTATGAACAGCTGACGGGCATGAACGGCATCTGGCTCGATACCAAGCCGAAAATCATCGAAATCATCGAAAAAATGCGCGAGCTGCGCAAACTGCCCGAACAGGCGGATTACAAGCAGTTCAAGCAGTCATGGATCAATAAATTTACCTCGCTGCTCGAGCCGTTCGAGGAAATGCAGTACCTGCCCGATGGTACGGTGCTGCGCATGGTCATCGTTCCGCGCCCCATGGGTGGGCTTTTGCTGACGATTGAAGACGTGACCAGCCGCCTCGAACTTGAATCTTCCTACAACACCCTTATCGCGGTGCAGGAAGAAACCATGGACAATCTGGCCGAGGGCATTGCCGTCTTCGGCGAAGACGGCCGGTTGCGCCTGTGCAACCAGTCTTTCGCGCGCATCTGGAACATACCGCCCGCCGACCTCACCGGCTCGCCGCATATCGCCCAGCTGATCGAGCGCACCAAGGTATTTTTTGATACCAAAGACTGGCCGCAGATGAAGCAGCTGATTTTGTCGAACTCGCTCGAGCGCGAACAGCGCAAGGGCCGCCTCACGCGCAACAACGGCTCGGTGCTGGAATATTCCGCCGTGCCGCTGCCGGACGGAAACATTTTGAACGCATGGTTTGACATCACCGACACGGTAAAGGTCGAACAGGCGCTGCTCGAAAAAAACGCCGCGCTGCAGGAAGCGGAACGGCTAAAAACCGACTTCCTTGCGAATGTTTCCTACCAGCTGCGCACGCCACTGAACGCCATCATGGGTTTCGCGGAAATGCTCAACCAGCAGTATTTCGGCAAACTCAACGACCGTCAGCTGGAATACACGACGAACATGATCGAAGCGGGGCAGCGGCTTGTGTCGCTGGTCAACGACATTCTCGACCTTTCCACCATCGACGCGGGGTACATGAAAATCTACCCCGTGGAAATCAAGGTGAAGGACCTTATCACGCAGGTGGCACAGCTGACCGAAGACTGGGCGCGCAAGCAGCGCCTTGAAATTTCCGTCGTGTGCCGCGAAGAAGATCTGACCTTCACCGCTGACGAGCGTCGCATAAAACAGGTGCTGCTGAACCTTATCAGCAACGCCATCAATTACAGCCCCGGCGGCGGACGCGTGACGGTTTCGGCCGAGCGCGAGGGCGCGTCCCTGATTTTGAGCGTGCGCGACACCGGCATGGGCATTCCCGCCGAAGACCTTGCCCGCGTGTTCACGCCCTTCGAAAAAATCCAGAGCCGCAAGGCGCAGCGCCGGTCGGGCGCGGGCCTCGGCCTTGCGCTGGTCAAAAGCATCGCCCTGCTGCATGGCGGCGACGTAACGATTGAAAGTGTCGAGGGGCAGGGCACACTCGTCCTGTGCAAGTTCCCCCTAAAACAGCCGCTGCCGGAAGAACACCCAGAACAAAAAGCGGTATAAAAAAACCCCGCCGTGAAGCGGGGTTATTTTTTTCTTCTTTTGAAAGAAGCGTTACTCTGTCAGGCGCTTCCACCAGCCTTTGCGGGCTTTGCCGTCATCACCGTTGTCTTGAGCCCCTTCGTGGCTCTGGTGCTGTTCGGGCGCGCGGGGAGATTGTTCCTCGCGGCGGGGGGCTTGCTCGTTTCCGTGGCTGTGGCCGTGATGTTCGTGGCCACCATGTTCATGGCCGCCATGCTG
>JAYUPV010000310.1:0-5381 GCA_043759865.1 Alphaproteobacteria bacterium
GCCGAAGTGGTGGCGCGCCAGCCCCATGTGGTGACCGTTCCCTTCGACGGTATCATCGAAAAAGCCATGGTCGAGCCGAACCAGCTGGTGAAAAAAGGCGATGTGCTGCTGGTGATGGACCAGACATCGCTGAAAAACGAGCAGACGATGACGCAGGGCGAGCTTGAAACGGTCGAGATGGCGCTCGACAAGACCGAGCGCGAAGCGCTGACCGACCCGAAGAAGCGCAACGAGATAAACGTGCTGAAAGCCCAGCTCGCCAGCAAGATGAACGAAAAGAAATATGCCGACGACCTTTTGTCGCGCGCCGAGATAAGAGCCGAGGAAGACGGCATCGTCATTTTCCCTGACGCGAACAACCTGAAGGGCAGGCCCGCCCGCACCGGCGAGCAGGTCATGCTGCTGGCGAAACCCAACGATACCGAGCTTGTCATCCGTATACCGGCCGACAGCATGATCGACATCAGCACCGACGTTCACGCGAAGTTCTTTCTCAACGTCACGCCGCTGTCGTCGAGAGAGGCGAAAATTGCCAATATCTCCTACCAGCCTTCATCCGATGCCGACGGCATGATGAGCTACAAGGTGCGCGCCGAGTTCGTCGATGCCGAGAACCTGCCGCGCGTGGGCTGGACGGGCACGGCCAAAGTTTACGGTGAAAGTTCCATCATGCTGTTCAACGTCCTGCGCCGCCCGCTGATCGCGCTGCGCCGCAAGACGGGTCTGTGATGCGGCATGGAGCTGAAGGAAAAGAAGGAACTCTTTATCCCCCGCTTGCGGCAGGACCTGCAGCTTAACCCCGCGCCGCCCGAGGACGGGGCTCCGGTATGGACGATTTACGACCCCGGTGCGAACAAATACTACAAAATCGGCTGGATGGAATTCGAGTGCCTCGCGCGCTTCCCGCGCTGCCAGAAAGGTGCTGAGCTTGTGGCGCGCGTGCGTGCGGAAACGACGCTGGAGCCCGAAGAAGACGATATCGCCGCCCTTGTCCAGTTCCTGTTCTCGCACGGCCTCGTGCAGTCGGAAACGCCCGGCTTCGTCGAATACCTGTCCCAGCAAAAAGAAAAGCGGCACAAGCCCCTCTGGGAGCGGCTGATGCACGGCTACCTGTATTTCACACTGCCGCTGTTCAAGCCGCAGAAATTTTTGAGAGCGGCTTATCCCTATGTCAGTTTCATGTTCACGCGCACGTTCTTTACGGGCGTGCTGCTGCTGCTCGGCTACGGCATCTATCTCAGCCTGCAGCGGTTCGACGAGGTCGGCCATACGTTTATGAGTTATTTCACGCTCGAAGGCGTGTTTTACCTGCTGCTGACGACCATCGTCGTCAAGGTGGTGCATGAAATGGGCCATGCCTTCATGGCAACAAAATATGGCGTACAGGTGACGACGCTCGGCATCGCGGTCATGGTGCTGTACCCCGTGCTGTATGCGGAAACCAGCAATTCATGGCGCATGCAGGACAGGCGGCAGCGCATCAACATCTCGATGGCGGGGGTCATGGCGGAAATAACCCTCGCCTCAGTCGCGCTGCTGCTCTGGCACATGCTGCCGCCGGGCATGGCGCAGAGCATTTGCTTCATGGTGGCGGTGGTGTCGCTCGCGGCGTCGCTCGTTGTCAACACCAACCCGCTGATGCGCTTTGACGGTTATTACCTCATATGCGACCTCGTCGGCATCGACAATTTGCAGGACCGCTCCATCGCCTTTGCCAAATGGAGGCTGCGGCGTTTGCTGTTCGGCTGGGACGCGGAGCCGCCCGAGCTGGTGCCGGACGAGAGGCGGAACTTTCTTATCCTGTTCGGCACGTCCCTCATCATCTACCGGTTTTTCCTGTTCACGGGCATCGCCTTCATCGTCTATTTTCTGTTCCTGAAGCCTGTTGGCCTTATTCTGTTTCTTGTCGAGGTCCTGTTTTTTATCCTGTTCCCGATTGTGCGCGAGTTGCGCGTCTGGGCTGCGAATTCAAAGATCATCCTTTCATCCGTGCGGGGCAAAATGTTGCTTGTGCTCGCGCTTGTTTCTTGCGTCATTGCCTTCATGCCGGCGCAGGAAAGCGTCGAAGTGCCCGCGGTGCTGCATGCCGGAAAATACACGCGGCTTTACCCCCCTGCCTCGGCGCAGATGGTCGAGATCGCGACCTCGACCGGCAGCCATGTGAAAGAGGGGCAGGTGCTGTTCCGTATGGTCTCGCCCGACCTCGACCACAAGATTGAAAAAGCACGGATGAAACTTGAGACTTTGCAAAGCATTCGCGACCGCGAACAGGCGACGCAGGAACTGGTGCGCAAGCGCCCGACGCTGGAGGCTGAAATCTACTCCTCCCGCAAGGAAGTGGAAGGTATCGAGGTGCAGAAAAAAAAGCTCGAAGTAACAGCACCTTTCGACGGCGTGGTGCGCGATCTTGACCCTTACTTGCGCGAAGGCGCGTGGGTCAGCGCAACGCAGATGATTGCCGTGGTTCTGGGGCCTGAAAGCCTGACGCTCAGCGGCTATGTCAGCGAGGAAGATGTTCCGCGCCTCGGCAAGGCAGCGCAAGGGTGGTTCTACGCCGAATTTACGCCCTTCGCGCGCTTTCCCGTGAAGCTGACGAAAATCGAGGATAACGACAGCCCCGATATTTACTGGCCCGAGCTTGCCTCCGTCTTCGGTGGCCCGCTGCCCGCCGAGCGCTCGCATGACGGGCGCGGACTGCGCCCCTTGCCGGGGCATCCTCTTTACGCCGCGCAATTCTCGCTGGTCGACGGCGAGGAAAACGCCGCCCTGCCGTCCTTCACCGCGCGCGGCATTGTGGTGCTGGAGGCGGCACCCGTCAGCGTCATCAGCCTGCTCGGTCAGCGTTTCATGTCGCTGATTGTCAGGGAAAGCGGCTTCTAGGGTTTTCTGGCAGTTGTCTTGGGCGCTTTGGCAAGAGCGGCGCGAGCTTTGCGCGTGTTTTCGGGAACCTCGATCGGTTTGTAGCTGTCGCCGAGGAATCCCGGCTCCATGCCGTAAACGTCGAAGCGTGCGACTTTTTTACCGTCTTCCTTCACAGCGTACAGGGCTTCTTCCGTGGTCGCCTTTCCTTCGCGGATGGATTGCAGCGCTGCGGCAAGCGCGGGTACGTCCTTGTCGCGCACGGCAAGCGTGCTGCCGTCATGCATGTTATAGGTTCCCCAGGGAACAGGAATGACCGACTCTTTGTTGAAGGCGAGCGTCAGACGGAATGCCAGAGGATCAGGGTCGTAGATATTCGTGCGCCTGTTGTATTCGTTATTGCCTTCGCGGCGGATGTAGTCGCCTTCAAAAGCAGATTGTTTCGTTGACCACAGGCCTGGGCCCTTGAAATCAGGGGCGTTGATTTCGTTTTCACCCACCACGCGCTTCGCGTATTGCACGGCGATGTCCTGCATCACCAGCGAGCGGCCGTATTCGTTCGGCCATTGCGTGAGGTCCATGATGATATATTTTTTCTCGATCTCGACGCCGTGTTTGATGTTGCCTTCGCCGTCGCCAAGTTCTGTTTCCAGCAGCAGGTCGCGCAGCAGATAGGCGGCGACGGAGGCGGTCTTGCCGAAAGCCAGTCCCTCGCGTAAAAGTTTTTCGAGCACAAGCCTATACTCTTCCGCCCCCATGACCGGAGGCGGAGCGGCTTTCTCGTCAAAAACTTTGGCAACAGGTTCTGCCATTTCTCCTCTTTTATCGAGAAATATGAATGCGATACTATATCCCATCTGAAAGATTATGTCAAAGGCAAGGCAAAGAAAATGCGGGAGGTTTGACGCTCCCGCATTTTCTTAAATAGTCAGTATTTTCAGGTTCTTACGGCGTATTGGCCGCAGGCTTGGCGGCAGATGCCGGTTTTGCCTTGAACTGCGCCTGAATGTCTTTGGTCACATCATTCAGCACGATGGGGGCGTAGTTGTTGTCCTGGAATTTGGGCTCGGTGCCGTAGATGTCGAACTTGGCGATGCGTTCTTTGGACTTTTCATCGGTGACATACAGGGCTTCTTCCGCCGTGGTTTTGCCGGCCTTGATATCGGCCAGCGCCTGCGCGAGAGCAGGGATGTCTTTCTGGCGGACGGCAAGATGGCCGCCGGCTTCGATGGTGAAACCGCCTGCCCAGACAACGGGAATTTTGACGGCTTTATCAACGCCCAGCATGACGCGCCACGCAGTGGGGTCGGGGGCGTAGGTGTTGCTTTTCGCATCGAGGGGTTTGTAATCGCCTTCGAAGTTGTCTTTCTTGAGCAGCCAGAGGCCGGGGCCGCTGAAATCGGGGGATTGCTGTTCGCGTTCCTTGATGAGCTTGCCGCCCCATTTTTTCGTGATGTCCTGAATGACGAGGTTGCGCAGGTATTCGCTGGGGTACTGGTCAACATCCATCGTGATGTACATTTTTTTCGCGAAATCGACCGTGTTGCGGGTTTCGACTTTGCCCGAGCTGGTCTTGGTTTCGAAATCGAGCGAGGCGAGGAAATAACCGCCGACGTTTTTCGTCTTGCCCCAGCCGTCGCCGTTGGCAACGAGGTTTTCAAGGATTGCCTGATAGGTTTTGGCATCGACCTGCACGGGCGGCTCGGATTTCTTGTTAAAGGTATCGGGGTGAAGTGAAGTCATTTCTGTGTTTCCTCTGTGAACCGGTTGTTTTTAAGTTTTTGATTTAATTTAGTTTTTTCTTATTGTTGGCGTATTTCTAGCATGCGTCATGCTATATGTCAAATACAATCGCTGTTCAAAAACAAGGTGTTTGAATCATTCGGATTTTGGCGGGGATAGGGCGATGTGGTTAAGAGATACCGCCGCTGAAGCGGAAGCGTTTCAGGCGGTAGTTGCCTTTTTCTTTCACCACTTCATGCGTTGCACCCCTGGGGTTCACGCCTTTTTCGAGGTCACGGATCTGGTTGCGTGCTTCGAGACCGTGTACGAACGATGCCGCTTCGTTGAAATTCTCCTTCACATCGCCGCCATCGGGGATGCTCACCAGCACATCTTTGCCAAGCGAGGACAGGTTGATTTTAACATCGGCCATGGGACACCTCTTTAAATAGCGTTTCAAAACTGACCGCAGTCTAGCGGAGCTGCGCTTTGCGTCAATCGTTTCTGTAAAAACGGAAGGTTCGCCATATGCTCAGTTTAAGCATTTTTAAAATATAGTATTTTCAATGACTTATACTGTTAAGATTGACCGCGATGGGGAATCCTTATAGATTTGAATTACACAAGGCAGCAAAGGTGTAAATGAAAACAGAATTCACGGCCAAAGCAGGCACTCAAACCAGAAACAACCAGACGCAGATCGTTGCAACGCTGGGTCCCGCCACAAATACCTACGAAAAAATCAAGGCGCTGTACGAGGGAGGGGTAGACACCTTCCGCCTCAATTTCAGCCACGGCAC
>JAYUPV010000311.1:0-2554 GCA_043759865.1 Alphaproteobacteria bacterium
GGCGCTCTCCCAGCTGAGCTACGGGCCCCCATAATTGAAACCGGAAAGGGGATAATCCGGCAAGACAGGGCAAACCATAAATCGGCAGGGCTTGAAACTCAAGGGAAATCTGGCAAAATGAAGGTTACTGTACCGGAGCTGGGGCGCAAGCCCTTGGGAAAACACCCCTTTCAGAACAGGTCAGAAGACGTAGGGCAGCATCCGCCAGCGCACCTTGCGGGTGTATTCGGCATAGGCGGGGTCCTGGGAGAGCACTTTTTCCTCGGCAAAAATCCGCATGAATTCGAGCGCCATCCAGAAAGCCAGCGCCGCCGTGTTGGCAAGGGTGAAGTTCTGCGCCCAGAACGCGGTGAAGCTGAGGAAATATCCCGCATAGATCGGGTGGCGCAGGTATTTATAAGCGCCCGTTGCCTGCACGCCCCGGTGGGCGGCGACAAGGCCGATGCTGCGGTTGAGCGAGGCGATGCCGTAAATCGACAGCAGCATCCCCGCCAGCTGCAGCCCCTGCAGCACGGGCATCTCGTGCATTTCAGGCGCGGGGCGCAGCAGCAGCGGCGCGAAGGTGCCGGCAAGCCCGATGACCCAGTCGTAAAGGCGTGGGTTCACTTCGCGGGGTGCGCGGCGGATGATGAAAAAGAACGCGAATACCGTGACCAGCGCCAGCATCACAGCGCTGCTGAGCCGTCCCCGGTTCATGATGTCGAACAGCGCCGCCGCTGCGAATAATATATAAACGCCGGCTCCCATGAGGTTGCCCGATAATTCCATCAGCCTGCTGCGTGATTTTGCGTCCATACCCCATCATAGGAAGGACGGGGCGGCTTGGCTAGGCTGTTTCGCGGCGGCGGTAAAGGGTAGAGGGGCTCACTTCCAGCAGCCGCGCCGCCTGCGGAATATTGCCGCCGCAATAGTCAACCGCAGCATCAATCGCGGCCTGCTCCACGCGCCACAGTGGTTGGGGCTTGGTGCTGCCGCGCATCAGCTCCATCACAGCAGAGGATTCGGGGTGCGGCAGCGCGAGGGAGAGCGCCGGGCCCGACTGCATCACGGCGGCGTTATAGCTCATGTTGTAAAGCTCCCGGATATTCCCCGGCCACGGATGTGAGGCGAGCGCGGCAAGCGACGCAGGCTCGATATGGGTGAAGGCGCGTCTCTCCGCCGCCGAAATGCCGTCAAGAAACGCCGCCGCCAGCAGTGGAATATCGTCCCGCCGCTCGCGCAACGGGGGCAGGGTGAGGGTGACAATGGCAAGGCGGTAATAAAGATCCTCGCGGAAAAGTCCGCGCCGTACGGCATCGTCAAGGTTGCGGTGGGTCGCGGCAATCAGGCGCATATCGGCTTTTTCAATAGCGGCAGATCCCACCTTGCGGAACTCACCTGTTTCGGCAAAGCGCAACAGCTTGGCCTGCAATGCCGGGGGCATCTCGGCGATTTCGTCGAGGAAGAGTGTGCCGCCTGCGGCAGCAGCCACCAAGCCGCCATGATCCTTGAGCGCACCGGTGAAAGCGCCTTTCACATGGCCGAAAAGCTCGCTCTCCAGCAAATCCGGCGAAAGGCTGGCGCAGTTGACGGCGACAAAGGGGTGCGCGTTTTGCGCGCTTTCGGCATGGATAAACCGTGCCAGCGTTTCCTTGCCCGTGCCTGTTTCCCCTTTGAGTAAAATGCGCACGCGGCTCTTCGCAGCGAGTGATGCTTTGTGCAGCGTGGCGCGGAAATGCTGCGATTGCCCGATGATGCTGTGCATGGCTATCTCCCTGCTACAATTATAGGTTGCAATGATTAACAAATCCACACCAAAACAAAAACCCCGCCATGTGGCGGGGTTTTCGCTTGAAACATTCGCTGAAAGCTTAGTCCCGCTGGCCTATCAGGCTCATCATGAACTGGAACATGTTGATGAAGCACATATAGAGGCTGAGCGCGCCGATGATCGCGAGTTTTTCGTTGGTCTCGCGGCCGTGGCCTGCTGCGTAGGTTTCTTTAATGACCTGTGTTTCCCAGGCTGTCAGGCCGGTGAACACAAGTACGCCCACAATCGAGATCACGAAATGCAGCATCGGCGAAGGTTCGCCGAACATGCCCATGCCCATCTGGACGAGCGAAGCGATGAAAATGCCAATCATGCCCATGGTCATGAAGTGGCCCATGCCCGAGAGATCTTTCTTGGTGACGTAACCATACAGGCTCATGGCTGCGAACATACCGGAAGTGATAAAGAACACCCGCGCGATGCTGGCGCCGGAATACATGACAAAGAGATAGGTGAACGAAACGCCCATCAGCGCGCAGAAACCGATGAACATGTTGCGCGCCTTCGAGGTCGGCATGCGGAGCATCTTGGCGGGTGTCAGCCCGAACATCAGGAAGATCAGCGGCGCAAAAGCAAAAACAAGGCCGAGCGGCGAGTAAAGAACCAGCTTGGCGACAGCGGGCACGTTGCCGCAAATGAAGGCGGAAAGGCCGGTAACGCCGAGGCCCCAACACATGGTGTTATAAACGCTCCGCATATGCGATTGCAGACCGGCATCTATCGCGGCGCGCGGAAGCGCAGAGG
>JAYUPV010000312.1:0-3736 GCA_043759865.1 Alphaproteobacteria bacterium
TAGGGCTCGATAAAAACGACCCCATCGCCTTTATTTTTATGACGCATCTCGGCTGCACTGTGTTTTCGTTTATCTGCGGCGGCTGGATGCTGAAAAAAAAGCATGCCTCGCTTGCCAGCTTGTTGAAACTCGACCGTAAAACACGTCTCCTTGTCTTTGCAACCGGCACGGCGGCGGCCATCAACCACGCCTGCCTGATGTTCGCCTTCCTGAAAACATCAAAGGTCGGCGCGACGATTATCTATGAAACCTGGCCGATCATCGCCCTCTGGCTTACCCCCATTCTGGTCGTCAAGGGCTGGGAGCAGGTGCGGCGCATGGATTATATTTTCGGCTCCCTCGCCGTTATCGGTATCGCCTTCATTATCAGCGCCGATGCGCGCGACGCCGTTCTGCATCTCGACCTTGCCGTGCTCAAGAACGCCGACCCCGACAAGATGACCGGCTATGCGCTTGCCTTCGTCGCCAGCATCGGCGTTTGCATCAGCACCATGCTGCGCCGCCGCGTGACCAAGACACTGAAGGAAAAATACAAAGGCGACTTGCTGCTGGCCACATATCTCAGCAGCGGGCTGACGCGCATGGCCGCCCTGCCCGTTATCGCCGTTATCTTTTTTATGCTGCACCAGAGCGGCGCAAAGGTTTTTGCCATCGAAACCCTGCCCCTCGCGCTTTTCACCGGTATCGCCGTCCACCTGCTTGGCACCGTGTTTTATGTGTTCAGCCTGCTCAAGAACCCGAACCCCAGCATTCCCGTACCCGACTTCCTTGCGCCGATTATGGCGGTTTTCTGGCTCTATGCCTTTGGCCATTCGGGCGTGACGGATTTTGCCATCATCGGCGGCTTGTTTGTTATCACCGCAAATTTGCTGGTTACCGTGCGGGCGGAGGATGGCTTTGCCTATACCGCCAGCATACTGACGCTGCTGCTGAGCGGGGTCTATTGCTACTTGACCGCAGGAACACCGCTCGAAAACTTCTACGACGCGATTTCCGTTTCGGCGGTTTTCTACGCCATCCTCATCGCCTTCGCCTGGGATCGCGTGCTGGAACGCACGAAGGTCGAGGAAGCGTTGCTACTCGATATCGCCTATGGCATCGAGGCGTTGAGGCTTGATCATAAAAAAGGTGACGTAAAATTATTCCGCGCTCTCGTCGCCGATATCAAAACCGTGATTGCGACAACAGACCGCACCGTCATCGGCGAAGCCTACAAAAAACTGCTCGAAATCCGGGGAAAATTTGGCGCGGGGCAAGGCACCCACAACCTGTTCCAGCGGCTCGACAGCCTGATATTGTCGAAAACCAAAGATATCATGCTGAGCGAAGTCGTGCTGCTGTGCCTTATCGGCGGCGTAACCTTTTTCGGCATCCTCGGCTATCGCCCGCCGGGGCTGTGGCCGGACATGATGGCCTGCATCATGGCGGGCGCGATTGTGTTTATTTTCTTCGCGATTTTCGACCAGATGACCGCACGCAACAAAAACCTCCTCTCGGGCGACGCCGACAGCCTGTGCATCATCAACCCCGACCAGTTCCAGTCGCGGCACGAATACAAGCTGGTCACGATCGTGCTTATCGCCATCATGCTGGCAGTGTTTTACGGGCTGTTTGCTTTTAAATACAAAGCAGGGCTGTAAATTCAACTCACTGTACCGTCTGCTGCTCCATAAGAGCATAGTCTGGCGGGCTGTCCATCCAGCGAATGCCTGCCCTGCCGGAAGTCTCGCCGAGGGCAAAGAGCTGTGACATATATTTGGGGTCGAACAGCTCGGTCGATTTCGCCCTGAAATCCTGGGGGATGTGGACAAGGTTATAGTCGATGCCGTCGCGCTCCGCCCCTGCATAGAGCTTGAACAGGTCGCCGATGCCCTGATTCTTGATAAGCGTCTCGATAGACCGGCGGGAGAGCGACATCAGCCTCGGCTTCAGGCTTTCGTATTCCGGCACGATCTTGGCATTGCGGATGATATACAGCCTGCGCGAAATACCGTTTTCGGCGAACAGGCGTTTTTCATCGACGATGGATTGCAGGGGATAGAGAAAAACCTGTGCCGTCACGCCGCCATCGACATGGATTTCATTATAAGTGCGACCATCGACCGTCACATCCATGAACACCGGCTTGAATGCGCCCGGAATGGCGGCGGAGGCCAGCAGCACCTTGTGGCAGAGCTTCAGACCTTCGGGATTGCCGCTGACCGCGATGGCGCCGATATCCCAGATGATATTGCGCTGCGTTTCGAGGTTGGTCGTGCCGATCAGCAGGCGGCGGCCGTTGCGGTGTTCCTGACCTATCTTCTCGAACATTTCCTGCGTGACAGTCTTTTCTATCATGCGGGCGAGCGGGCCGCTGTCGGTCAGCGCAAGCCCGCCGAAAATGCCGTCCAGCACCGTAGATGCCGTGCCGAGGAAAATGTTTTTCGAATTGAGGGTCGTATAAACCTTTTTAAGCTCTTCGTCATAGTCCTTCCCGAGGAAGGCGAAAGGCGCAATCAGCGCGCCGGTGCTGACCCCCGTGACAATGGTAAATTCAGGCCGCGTGCCCGCCTTGCTCCAGCCATAGAGCAGCCCCGCGCCAAACGCGCCATCATTGCCGCCGCCCGAGAGAGCAAGATAAGTCATCGGCGGATATGCGCCATGCGCCTTGTAATAATTTTCATGCGCGGATTTATATTGCGCGATGCGCCTGACGATGACATTGCCAAGATTGACCGGCGCTTCGTCACCAAGCGCGCGGATATTTGCGGGGAAGCCCGTCACCGTCGCGCGGAATGCCCCCGCCTCCGGCACGGCATCGTGCATCGGGGCGACACCGCAGCTTGAAAGAACAAGAACAACGCAGAGCGTGGCGGCAAACCTGAAAAGCATCGCGCCCCGCTTACCGCAGCTTATGGGTGTTGCCGGAGCGCAGGGTCGTCACCTTGAAATCTTTTTCGGCGACACCTTCGCCGCCCTGCACACCCACGTTTTTCTGCACAATCGTCACCGCGCCGCTGCCGATGACTTCCAAAATTCCGATGCCGTGCATCACCACAGCCGTATCTTCGTCGAGACCGATGCCGGTTTTAGCGGGATGCGCCGAGATAAGGTTGAACAGGCGCGGAAGTCGGCCGCGATTGAGGAAATGCGTATCGAAAATAATATCGTCGACCAGCGACAGCCCCTTGCCGCTTGTTATCGCGCCCGGCAAATGTGCGTCCTCGGGCTGGCCGCCCGTGACCATCAGCGCCGACATTGCGGCAGCTCCTGCACTCGTCCCCGCCACAACCGCGCCCGCCTCATGGCGCGACCTGACAGCGGCAAGCGATGCCGTGCCGTCCAGCGCCGCCGTCAGCCGCGACTGGTCGCCGCCCGAGAAAAAGATGACATCGGCGTTTTCAATTTTTTTGACGGTCGCGGAGTCGTTGGCGGCGGCGGGCGTGTCGATATGCATCACCTCGCACGCAATGCCGAGCTTCTCGAATACTTTTATATACGTCTCTTTGGTTTCTTCGGGATAGCCGGTGGCGGTCGTGATAACACAAACCCGCGACTGCGCGCCTTTGGCCTTTGACAGCACAGCCTTCAGGACGGTCAAATCGCCCTCCTTGTCCTCAGCGCCGCCGATGCAGATAAGGGTCATAGCCTGTCCCATGCGCGTAAAATAATTTGTATTGGTTGTATATAGTTTATGAGTTTAACTAATTTTTGACATAATTCAACAGCCAATTTACACCGCCGCCCAATCCGTCCT
>JAYUPV010000313.1:0-3797 GCA_043759865.1 Alphaproteobacteria bacterium
GATGACACGCCCTCTTCCCCCAAAAAATTCACGCCTTGAGCCGGGATTCAGCCTGTAAATCCAAAGCTCTATCTGCGCGATGATAACGCGCTGATTTCACGCGCTTTTATTCATTCCTATGTAAACCGAAAATTAACTTTGTTAGGGTTAAATAGCATTGTAGGCTAGAAACACTGAAGGAGCGCAAAAGGCATGTCCAGTCTGTTAAACAGCCCCGCCGTCGGTATCAAAAAAGGGGAGGCCGCCACAGAAATTCTGGGGGCCTTCATCGATACCAACCCGTCGCTGGAACATAACATGACAGCGGAAGCCAAGGCCGCCAAAACGCCGAAAGGCATGGGTGCCGCCGACGCAATCGACCCGACGCGCTGATCTTTCAGGGGGATACTACGGGGTAAGCCGACATGGCACAGGCCAATGCTGCAGTCGTCAGCGAATATGAAGTTTTCAAGAACGGGCGCAACGCGCTCGCGTTCTTTTTCTACAAGCATCCCTCGCTCGACGGGAACCCCGAAGAAGGGCCTTTCTGGTTCACCATACAGGAAAGCCGCATTGTGGCCGGCACCGAAACCCACTACGCCATCTTTGAAGATGTCAGCCAGGGCATTCTCGACACCGCACGCCAGCGCGGTGTGATCATGCTGGTCGAGTTCGAGAACCAGCAGCCCGTGCGCTGCACGCCGTGCTATCTCTCGGACAATTTCTAACCTCCTCCCCTCACCGGAAAAAATCGCCATGAAAAAAGCTTTTCTGCTGCTCGTAGCCATGCTTGCTTTCGCGCCGCCCGCTCTCGCTGCCGATGATGCCGCGAATGTCATGGTCATGCCGCAAAAAGTTGCCTCCGCCGAAGTGAAGCTGCTCGATGCGGCGGGGCAAGACGCGGGAACGGCTACAATCACAGTGGCACCGCACGGCTTGCTTGTGCATATCGAAGCAACGGGGCTCGCCCCCGGCTGGCACGGCGTGCATTTTCACGGCACGGGCGATTGCAGCGATCATGCGGAACATTTTAAAAAATCCGGCGGCCATGCGGCGCATGACGGCGAAAAGCACGGCCTGCTATCTGCCGCAGACCCGCATGCGGGGGATCTGCCGAATATTTTCGCAAGCGCGGACGGCACAGCAAATGCGGAATTTCTCACCAGCGCTATCGAGCTCGACATGCTGCAGGATAAAGACGGCGGCGCATTGATGATTCATGCGGGGCCTGATGATTACCGCACCGATCCGTCGGGAAATTCCGGCGACCGCGTTTCGTGCGGCGTGATTTCATCTGAACGCCGCTAACAATCTTTCCCCACCTATTGTGTAAAGATTTTGCGCAGCGCCGCAAAATGTTGATGACAAGCGAATCGGTTTAAAGTATATTTTCAATTAGGGTTAGAGTTTAGTTAACGGGTTTTCAGGGGAGTCCCAGTACAGTTGGACCTCATAAGACTTAACGTACATTTACCCAAGCGCGGCACGAAAATTCTGACGCAGCTTGTTATCGCAACGCCCCAGACGCGCATCGTAAAATCTACAGCAGCCTCCCCTTGGGAGGTTTTTTTGCGCCCGGAATACGCGCGCAACCTGTCCATCCATTACCGCCGTCCTAAAAAAACAAAAACCAAGGGGAGAGAATAGAGCATGGGGAAGAAGTCCAAGATATCCGATTATCGTGCCAACCGCGCACCGGCGATGGAGCGCGTGCACCAGCTCTTCGGCGGGCATTGGGATCCTCTTGAAGGACAAAAAAGCGGCGGCAGCGACCAGCCGTATGTAAAAAATGTAAAACCTAGAAGCGAAGGCCAGAAGCGGCTGATGGAAGCAATCGGGAAACATAATCTCGTGCTTGCCATCGGCCCCGCTGGTACGGGCAAGACCTATCTCGCCGTGACCGCAGCGGTGGAGGCCTTTATGGCAGGCAAGGTCGAGCGCATTATTCTCGCACGGCCCGCTGTCGAGGCCGGCGAAAAAATCGGCTTCCTGCCGGGCGACCTGCAGGACAAGATGGCCCCTTACCTGCGTCCGCTTTACGACGCGCTGCAGGACCGCATGGGGCTGAAAAGGCTGAAGCAGTGCATTGATAGCGGCGAAATCGAAATCGCCCCCATCGGTTACATGCGCGGCCGTACGCTGAACAAGTCATTCGTGGTCATCGACGAAGCGCAGAACTGCACCTACGCACAGATTAAAATGATCGTGTCGCGCCTCGGCTGGGGCTCGACCATGGTTGTGACCGGCGACCCCGACCAGAGCGATCTTCTGGAAGGCATCTCGGGCTTGCGCGACATGGCGAAGAAACTCGCCACCGTCGAGGGCATCGCGGTCGAGAACCTGACCCAGACCGACATCGTGCGCCACCCGCTGGTCGCAAAAATGCTGGAAGTCATCTGACACTACACACATCTTTTCTAAGGGCACCTTACTTTGAACTCGAAAGCCCGGCAGCCTTGCTTTGCCGGGCTTTTTTTTGCCCGCGTTTCATGGGATATTAGCCCCCATGACAACAACACCGCCCACACCGCCTGCAACACCCGCGCCGCCGCCGCCCCGGACCTTCAGCCCGCGCAAGGGCACGACGCTTGCCTACCACAAGACGGAAGGCGTTTCGAAAACCATACCGGGCGTTATGTTCATGGGTGGCTTCCGCTCGGACATGACGGGAACGAAGGCGACCTTCCTCGAGGAAAAATGCCAACGCCGCCACCAGACTTTTGTTCGCTTCGATTATTCGGGCCACGGCCAGTCTTCGGGACAGTTCGTCGCCTGCAATCTCACCACCTGGCTGCGCGACGCCGAAGCGGTTTTTGACGAGCTGACGAAGGGCCCGCAAATTATCATCGGATCGTCAATGGGCGGCTGGCTTGCCATGCTGCTCGCGCTGTCACGTCCGCAGCGCCTGAAAGGTCTTATCCTGCTCGCCCCTGCGCCTGATTTTTCCGAGGACATCTATAAAAAGGAATTCGGCGAGGAGGAGCGGCGACACCTTGCCAAAAAAGGCCTTATCTACCGCGAAAGCGGCTATGGCGACCCCTACCCGCTGACGCTTGGCCTGTTCAACGACGGGCGGAAACACCTGCTGCTCGACAAACACAGCGCCTATTCATGCCCTGTGCGTATTATCCACGGCAAAAAAGACCCCGATGTGCCGTGGCAGAAAACCTCGCGCATTCTCGAACAAAGCGCATCGCCGGACATAAAAGCGATTTTTGTGGAAGACGGCGACCACCGCCTGTCGCGCCCGCAGGACCTCTCGCTCATCGACGAAACGCTGGTCGAGATGAGCCAGTTACAGCGGCTGGAAGCCGCAAAAGTATAAGGCCTAGAGACCCGCGAAAGATTAATACCGCGACTTGTACCCGCCGGCCTTGCCGCCCTGCAACAGGAAGAGCAGGCGGTAGAGCAGATAAAGCCCGAGGGCGGGAACGAAAAAAGCAAAGCATGCGGGTGCTGATTCAATCTTAGGGCCGAGAGTGCCCATTTTCATGAACACGGTATGGGCATCGGCGGCGAGACCCGGCGAAATTTTTGTTATCCATTCCTTCGTCGACTGCAGCTTGAACATATTTTTGACGAACCAGAAATAGCAAAGATCGTAGATCAGCATAAGCGCCGGCGGAATCATGAGAACTTTGCTGAGCGCCTGTAGGGCTTCCATTATTTTACGGCCTCCCCGCCGTCTGATTTGCCTTCAGCGGCGCCGATTGTGTTGTCGGCGGCGCCGATAACATCGGCCCAGCTCAAGGGACCTTTTGATTTGCCGTCATCCGGTGATGGCGATTTCGTTTCTTCCGCGCCAGGAATGACCCAAG
>JAYUPV010000314.1:0-18780 GCA_043759865.1 Alphaproteobacteria bacterium
GAGTCTGGGGAGACTCCTTGCTATGGGGATTTCAGGGGCTTTGCTTGGATTATGACAGCAATAATATAGAGGCTGAAAACAGCGACACCGACGGCAAGAAGAAAAAAGGCCGCTGGGAAATACTGTCCGCCGACAGCACAGGATCAAGCCCCGTCTGGCGCAGCCGGATTTCGTGGCGCATCACCCTGATGGTTTTCGTGACCATTCTTGTCGTGCAGGGCGCCGTGCTGATTTTCAACATCCGCACTTACGAAGCGGACAAGCTGAACAGCCTTGCGGAAATCGCGCGTGTGGCCCTCACATCATCTATTGTCGACAGCACAGGTCCGAACCCCATCACGCGGCAGGTGGCGGCGCGGCTGTTCACCACGACCGTTGTCGAGGGTATAGCTGTCTACGACCTTGATTACAAGCGCGTGCAGTTTTTCGGCGACCCAACCTCGATCATTCCCGACGGCAAGCCTGAAACGCCGAAAGCGGCAAGAACAACCTCTGGTAAGCATTACGACGTTATATTTGCCCCGAACCAGCTGAACAAGCCCTTCCACATCGTCATGCGGGTTGATTCAAGCGGTGTTGATGAAGTCGTCTCGCGCCAGATCCACCAGACACTCATCATCCTGCTGCTGCTCTCGGGCTTTGTAACCTCCATCATGATGCTGGCGCTCGGCACCTGGCTGCTCGAACCCATCATGGTGCTAAAAAACAACCTGCTCTCCGCGGCCCAAAACCCGGAGAAGCCGGACCTGCAAAAGCCCGCACATGAAAGCCGTGACGAAATCGGTGTGGCGCTGCGTATCGCCAACGACCTCATCCGCCAGAACGCAAGCAACCTGAAACGCCTGCGGTCACAGGCCGAAGATAAAATTCACAAACTGGCCTATTACGATAACCTTACGGGACTTCCGAACCGTACTTACTTCCTTGAAAAACTCGACGATACTATCCGCCATAAAGTGGTGGAAGAAGACAGGCGCATTGCCGTTTTCTCGGTCGACCTTGACCACTTCAAGGACATCAACGACACCATGGGCCACGAATTCGGCGACAAATTGCTGGAGGCCATCGGCAAGCGCCTTGTGAAATCCATGCCGGAAGACGCTATCATTTCCCGCGCCTCGGCCGACGAATTCACCGTGATGGTGGTGCTGAAGCCCGAATACCCCGAAAGCCAGATACTTATCGACCGCATTTTCTCGGCGATGGGCGAACCGGTGAGCATTTTACAGGAACGCTTTCAGGTGCGTGTGTCCATCGGTGTGTCGCATTGCCCGGATGATACAATGGAAGCGCGGCAGCTGCTGAAAAACGCCGACATCGCCCTCAACCGCGCGAAAGAGGAGGGCCGCGATACTGTCCGATTCTACTCGCAGGACTTCGACCTTGCCGTGCAACAACGCTTCCAGCTCTTGCGTGACCTGCGCGGCGCGCTTGATGAAAACCAGCTGATGCTGCATTACCATCCGCAGTTCGACCTTCGCACCGGTCAGTTGATCGGCGCAGAAGTATTGCTGCGCTGGTTCCTGCCCGACAATTCAAAAGACGGCGGCTACTACGTTTCCCCTGCCGAGTTCATTCCCGTTGCCGAACAATCAGGCCTGATCGTGCCCATCGGTGAATGGGTGCTGCGCACGGCTTGCACGCAAATCAAGGCATGGCAGGAAATGGGCATCCCCCCTTTCCGCGTCGCGGTCAACATATCGGGCGTGCAGTTCCACAAGGCCGACATCGTGGCGCTGACAACCGACGTACTGAAGACCACCAAGCTAGACCCCAAGCTGCTCGAGCTGGAAGTGACGGAAAGCGTGTTCATGGAAAACATGCAAATGACCATCGACATCCTGAACCAGCTGCACCGCCTCGGCGTCGAGCTTGCGGTTGACGACTTCGGTACGGGTTATTCTTCGCTGTCCTACCTCCGCCAGTTTCCCATCGACCGCCTGAAAATTGACCAGTCGTTTATCCGGAACGCGCTTGTGAACCCCGACGACCGCATGATCACCAAGACCATCATCAACCTTGGCCACTCCCTGAACCTGAAGGTCATCGCCGAGGGCGTGGAGACCAACGACCACGAAAACTTCCTGAAGGAAGAAGGCTGCGACGAGGTGCAGGGCTTTAAATACACCAAGCCCATCTCCGCCGAAAAATTCCAGGACTACGTCATCAACTACAACCGCGAATGGGCCAAAAAGAACCGCCCGGCGCTGGTCGAAGAGAAGAAGGCCTAGAACTTCCACATTCTCTCCGCTATGCTGTCAGGCATGACAGGCCTCGTTTCAAAAGCAGTATCCGGGTTGAAGGGCGTTGCAAAAACGCCCGGCGATAAATCAATCTCGCACCGCTCGCTGATGTTCGGCGCGCTGGCCGAGGGCGAGACCGTGGTGACGGGCTTGCTGACGGGCGAAGACGTGCTGCATACGGGTCAGGCACTTTCCGCTATGGGCGCTCACATTACACCACCCGCCGAAGCAAACGGCACATGGCGCATACGCGGCGTTGGCGCGGCTGGCCTTAAAACACCACATGCGACGGTCTATCTTGGCAACAGCGGCACATCGACACGGCTGTTAATGGGCGTTGCGGGCGGATACGCGATGCATGCGACATTTACCGGCGATGCCTCCTTGAGCAAGCGTCCGATGGGCCGCGTCATCAAGCCACTCGCGCGGATGGGGGTGCAGTTTGAAACCTCGACGGGCGACATGCTTCCCCTGAAAATCATCGGCGCAGCAAAATTACGTGCAATTGAATACACCCTGCCGGTTGCTTCGGCACAGGTAAAATCCGCCATCCTGTTGGCAGGACTGCATGCCGAAGGTATGACGACCGTTATCGAACCCGCGCCCACCCGCGACCACAGCGAGCGTATGCTGAATTTCTTTGGCGCGAAAGTTTCTTCCGAACTGCGTGCCGATGGTGCGAAGGTCATTCATATCGAAGGCTTCCCAAAATTAACTGCGCAGCCCATTACCGTGCCAGCCGACCCGAGCTCGGCCGCTTTCCTGACAGTTGCGGCGTTGATTACAAAAGATTCCGATATCCTGATACCCAATGTGTCCGTCAACCCGCTGCGCACGGGGCTTTACGATACGCTGAAGGAAATGGGCGGTAATATTGCTTTTGAAAACCCGCGCGACGCTTCGGGCGAGCCTGTGGCCGATATCCGCGTAAAATCTTCAGCACTGAAGGGGGTGACTGTGCCGCCCTCCCGCGTGCCCTCGATGATCGACGAATTCCCCGTACTGTCCGTCGCAGCGTCTTTCGCCACCGGCAAGACTTATATGTCCGACCTGAAAGAGCTGCGCGTGAAGGAGAGCGACCGCCTGCTCGCCATCGCCACCGGCCTGAAGCTGGCGGGAGTGACCGTGGAAATGGGCGAGGAAGACCTGACCGTGCATGGCACGGGCAAGCCGCCCACCGGCGGCTGCAAGGTCGAGACCAATCTCGATCACCGGATCGCCATGAGCTTCCTCGTCATGGGGCTTGCCGCGCAAAACCCTGTCAGCGTCGATGACGCCGAAACCATCACCACCAGCTTCCCCGGCTTTGCGGCGCTGATGAACGCCCTTGGTGCCGCCATCTCCCCTTCAGCCTGAAAAACCGCTCCACCCGCAGGGCGAGTCGCTAATTGCTCCCGTTATTCAGGAGCTTAGACGGGGCGGTCAAAAATTTACTATTTCATTGGAATCGTTCGCATTTTTATGATACAAAATGCGCGCCCCTTGAAAGACTCTTAATATTATGTTAACTTTAAATGAAGAGTTTATTAAAGGGTTTTGTAATCGTTAACGATTTCGTCAGGGGGATTAAGGACATGCCGGTGCTCAATTTCAGAAAAACGGATTTTATCCCCGAAACGCTTCCGCAGGAAAAAATCGTGATTACCGTGGACGGCCCCGCCGCCTCGGGCAAAGGCACGCTTGCGAAGAAACTGGCGGAGCGCCTTGGCTATGCGCATCTGGACACCGGTGCGCTTTATCGCGCGGTTGCGATGGCAACCCTTGAAATCGGCGGCGACCCCACGAAATACGTCGATGTAAAACCCGCCCTCGACATTATCAAGCGCAACCTGACTCCCGAATTGCTTTCCTCCCCCGCGCTCCGCACCCCCGAAGTTTCCGAAGCCGCTTCCAAAGTATCGTCCCTTCCCGAAGTGCGCGAGGCTTTGCTACAATACCAGCGCGATTACGCAAAAAACCTCCCGGATTACGTGGGCGGCGTGGTCATGGACGGCCGCGACATCGGCACCGTCGTCTGCCCCGATGCCGACATCAAGTTCTTCATCACCGCCTCGGTCGAAGAACGCGCCCGTCGCCGTTTCCTTGAACTGCAAAACCGCGAGACGGATGACAATTCTTTCGACAAAGTGCTCGCGGACCTCACCGCTCGCGACCAGCGCGACCAGACCCGTAAAATCTCCCCCCTCGTCGCAGCCGAAGACGCTTACATCCTCGACACCACGAAGCTTGACCCGTCGGAGACGCTGGATGAAGCCATCGGCGTGATCCGCTCGAGCTTCCTGTCGGAAACAAACGACAACGCAGCCGCCAAAATTCGCGCGAATTTCAGCAAAACGCCCCCGAATACGGATAAAAAGGCAATTTAAGCCCTAAAAGACTCCTTTTCAGGCCGGTTTTACCCCAATTTCGTTGACTCCGGGGCCAAATGCCCTTAATTATGTCTCCGAACGATCAACGGGGCCCGGGTGCCGCATGGCAGCCCCTTGAGCGTATTCCACCTGAAAGTGAGCACTAAAAATCATGGCAAAAGTAGCAGCCAAAATCATATCTGACGTTTCCGTGAAAGACATCACGGGCGAAGACTTCAGCTTCAAATCCCTCCTCGACGAAAGCTTCAAAGGGATCAAATCCTTCGAAGGCTCGGTCGTCGAAGGCACAGTCGTCGGCATCGACGGCGAATTCGTTATCCTCGATGTGGGCCTGAAATCCGAAGGGCGCATCTCCCTGCGCGAATTCGGCGCACCCGGCGGCAAGTCAGAAATCAAGATGGGCGACAAGGTCGAAGTTTTTGTCGAACGCATGGAAAACAAGGATGGCGAAGCCGTCCTGTCCCGCGAAAAAGCAAAACGCGAAGAATCCTGGGTCCTCCTCGAAAAACAACACAAAGCCAATGAACGCGTCACCGGCACGATCTTCGGCCGCGTCAAGGGCGGCTTCACGGTCGACCTCAACGGCGCTGTGGCGTTCCTCCCCGGCAGCCAAGTTGATATCCGCCCCGTGCGCGATATCAGCCCGCTGTTCGGCTCGCCCCAGCCTTTCCTGATCCTGAAGATGGACCGCCAGCGCGGCAACATCGTCGTTTCGCGTCGTGCGGTTCTCGAAGAATCACGCGCCGAAGCACGTTCGGAACTCGTTTCGAACCTCAAGGAAGGTCAGGAACTGCAAGGCGTGGTCAAGAACATCACCGATTACGGCGCTTTCATTGACCTCGGCGGTGTTGACGGCCTGCTGCACGTGACCGACATCTCGTGGAAGCGCATCAACCACCCCTCGGAAGTCCTCTCGGTCGGCCAGACGCTGAACGTGAAGATCATCCGCTTCAACGAAGAGAGCCAGCGCATCAGCCTCGGCATGAAACAGCTGGAAGGCGACCCCTGGCAGGGCGTGGACGGCAAGTTCAAGATCGGCGAACGTTATAAAGGCCGCGTCACGAACATCGCCGACTACGGCGCATTCGTCGAACTGGGCGAAGGCATCGAAGGCCTCGTTCACGTCTCGGAAATGTCCTGGACCAAGAAAAACATCCATCCCGGCAAAATCGTTTCGACCAGCCAGGAAGTGGAAGTGCAGGTTCTCGACGTTGACCTCACCAAGCGCCGCATCAGCCTCGGCTTGAAGCAGTGCATGGAAAACCCGTGGGGCAAGTTCGCCACCGCACACAAAGCGGGCGACATCCTCGAGGGCGAGATCCGCAACGTGACGGAATTCGGCCTGTTCGTCGGCATCGGCGACCAGATCGACGGCATGGTTCACATGTCCGACCTGTCGTGGAAAACGCCTGCCGAAGAAGCCATCAAGTCCTTCAAAAAGGGCGACATGGTAAAGGTGAAAGTTCTCGAGATCGATCCCGAGAAGGAACGTGTCTCGCTGGGCATCAAGCAGCTCGACAGCGACCCGCAAGAAGAAGTCCTCGGCGGCGTTGCCAAGAACTCTATCGTCACTTGCACCGTCAAGGCTATCACCACGGGCGGCATCGAAGTCACCGTAAATGACAACCTGACCGGCTTCATCAAGAAGGGCGACCTTTCCCGCGAACGCTCGGAACAACGCCCCGACCGTTTCGCCGTCGGCGAAAAAGTCGATGCGAAAGTCCTGAAAGTCGACCGTTCGGGCCGCAACATGGAACTATCCATCAAGCAGCGCGAAATCGACGAAGACAAGCAGGCGATGGCCGAATACGGCTCGTCTGACTCGGGCGCTTCGCTCGGCGACATCTTGGGCGCAGCCCTGCAGAAGAAAGGCGCGAAAGCTCCTGACGCTGCGGAAGAAGCTCCCAAGAAAGCCAAAAAAGCCAAGAAGGACGAAGAATAATCTTTCTTCGGATTTCAACAAAAACCCCCGGAAGCAATTCCGGGGGTTTTTGTTTTCGGGCGCGCGCTGCTCTAGGCTTTCGGTTTTGCCTTGAAAGATGCCGCTACCGGAGCGACAACATCGTTTTTCAGCGACGCGCTCGGAATGCGGGCATCGCGTGCTTCCTGCAGCACCTTCATCATATCGCCGCCGAAATACTGGAAGGACTTCAAAACATCTTCCCACGGCTCGAACAGCTCGCGCTTGCCCCCTTCAGCAAGCACGCGCACTTTATTGACGGGCGTGACGGCGTAATCGACAGCCTGTTCCAGCGTCGCAGGCTTGCCCGAGACCCTTCCGAAGGAACCGGTGAGAGTCAGCTCCACAAGTGCGTTGAAGCGGCTGGAGGCCTCGGTGAATAGCGCCTTGCCTTCGGGCTCGTCGGTATTTTCAGCCTTCGTGCCTAGCAATGACTGGAATTTCTCGACCCGCCACCAGTCAGGGTGATGCTCTTTGGTTTCTTTTTGCATTGGCATTTCCTCGTCTCTTGCGGTCTGGCAAAGACTTTATCACTATTATGGTAAATATATCAATGACTAACCACTGTAATACGCACGTAAAACGATCCCGCATAAACGGGGGGCGGCAGGCCTGTATAAAGGGTGAAAATCAGGGGGCAGAGGGAGGCTTCGGGCGGTTGCCGCGTTCGACAACGGGCTGCGCTGCTTCGGGCTGCGCCACGTTTTCGTTCGCGGGCGCTGAGATCTTCGCCTTGAGGGCAAAGGCCTGTTGCAGATCGACTTGACCCAGTTCCTTCGCCGTCACTTCGGGCGCGGGGATGCTGCCGCCATTGGCGCTGGACGGAAGCTGAACGGAGGGCTTCGGCTGCGCGACGGGGTCAGCAACCACAACAACCGCTTTATCTTCCTTCGCCTTGAAGGGCGATTGTAGATTGAGCAGGCGCAGAGGTGCCGTCAGGATGTCTTTAATCATCTGCTTTGCGCCGCCCGGCGTTACGCGGCGTTCCATCTCTGCCAGCACCACCGAGTTCAGGGCGTGAGCCGCAGCAATAAGGCCATGACCATTGTTGTGGCCGATCCCTGCGAACAGTCCCGCCGCCGTGGCGGTGATGAGTTTCGGATGGCCGTCATGCTCGGGCCGGTCTTTCACGGCGTTGCGGATACCTACCGCAAAGGCAACGGCTACCACGGGCAGAATGAACAGCGCGGCACCACCCGCCATCAGGCCCGCAAGCGCGAAGCCGGTGTTGAGATAGAGCTCGGGCCGCTTGAACATGGTTTTGGTTATCTGCACGAAACGCTCGAAGCCTTTCTTGGGGGCCTCTTTCGGTTTTTCTTTTTCTTCACCGTGGTTTTTCGAAATGCTCTGCGCCAGCTTAAAATTGGCAATCGCGAACAGAAAGCTCGCGGCGGCGGGTATCCAAGCGCCCGAAGCAACCGTCGCGCCCGCAACGACCAACAGCGCAAGGCCACCGGCGCGCAAGGGGGTGCGGTCGTCGAAAACAAGCTTCTTCACTTTAGGATGTTTGTCGAGGAAAGAGGGCTGCAGCACGGCTGCGGTTTTCAGCGTCGCCGCAACACCCGTCGCCGTCAGCATCGCGCCAAGACCGACCGGGTTCGTGCCAGCGAAGAGCAGCACGTCGGCGGTCGTATAAGCGATACCCGGATCAAGCACCACATGTTTGGTGATGGCGCCGGGGATTTGCCAGCCGGTAGCTTTGGGTATGTCTTGCTTTGGACCGGTTGCGACCATGCAGCTTTTGCTTTCTTTCTCTGAAAGAGGTGCTTTTGTGCCCCTAGATTCTATACCCCGTGTAACAGAATTTTTACAGCGATTTCCGCGCACAGAATTTACAATATTATGTAAATATTTATTCTATTTTCATTTCAGTATGTTAACGACATTAAGTTTGGTTAACTGGCTAAAAAAAGATTTTTTGCGCTGCAACAAAACGCAGCGGGTAATGCTCAAATCAGACACAAACTGTAGAGAATAAATCACCCTAGCCGTAACTGAGCAGGATTCGCCCGTTCTGCCGCAGCCATTTGCGGGCGGTGACGGAATGGGGGGCAAGCTCGAGACAGAGCCGCCAGAACTTGCGGCTGTGGTTCAGATGCACACGGTGGGCGACTTCGTGGGCAACCACATAGTCCATGACCTCATAGGGCGCGAGCAGCAAACGCCACGAAAACATGATTTTTCCGTCCGGCCCGCAACTGCCCCAGCGCGTTTTGGGATCAAGGATACGGACGGCGGCGGGAGAGAGACCCAGGCTAAGCGATTTTTCATGCGTAAGCTTTGTGAGCGTTTCTTCAGCATGTTTTTTCAAATAATCGCGCACGCGGCGCGGCAGGTGTTCGGCTTTGCCATGAACGATTAGGTTGCTGTTTTCAAGCCGTGTCAGCCCCCTGCCCTGCCCGTTCTGGATCACGCAAGGTACACCCGCAACGCGCAAAACCGTGCCGGGGGCGAAAATCTGCTGAGGTACGACGCGCGATTCCTGCTTTGCGATCCAGTCGCGGTTTTGTTCGATAAAGCGAAGCGCTTTTTCCGGCGTGACGCGGGAACGCAAAGGCCAGGTAAAAACGACTTCACCCGATTTTGATTCCACGCGCAGACCCATGCGCCGCGCGCGGGGGCTCGGCTTTACCCGGATACCGCCAAGAGCGGCCGGGATAATGTCAATGGGCTTTTGCTTTTGCCGGAAGAACACCGCGACCTGCCATCAACCGGTTGAGCGCGTCGATATAGGCGCGCACGGAAGCGACGATAACATCGGTATCGACACCGATGCCTGTGTAAGCGTGACCTTGCTCGGTCAACTTGATGTTAACCTCACCCTTGGCGTCGGAGCCTTGGGTCAGCGCCTTCAACTCGTAGTTCGACAACACCGCTTCGTCATGCGGCACGATCACGCGCATGGCCTTGAAGCAGGCATCGACCGGGCCTTTGCCGTTTGCTTTGGCCTTTTTCTTCACGCCATCGACTTCCAGTTCCAGTTCCGCTTCCTGCGGGCCGAAGGAGCCGGATCGCACGCCGAGCGCAATAAAACGGATATGCTCTTTCGGCAGCCCATCGACGGAGGTGGTGATAACGATAAGATCATCATCCGATACTTTTTTCTTACGGTCGGCGAAGTCCTTAAAACGGTCAAATGCCGCGTTCAGCTCGTCATCCGACAGGTTAAAGCCCAACGCCACAAGTTTGGTGCGGAAGGCGTTGCGGCCTGAATGTTTGCCGAGCACGAGGTCTGTCTTGTCGCGGCCGACAGATTCAGGCGTCATGATTTCATAGGTCTGCGCGTTTTTCAGCATACCGTCTTGGTGAATGCCGCTTTCATGCGCGAAAGCATTTGCACCCACCACTGCCTTGTTCGGCTGCACCGAGAAGCCAGTGATCTGCGACAGCAGTTTCGATGCCGGCATAATGCGTTCCGAGATAATGCCCGTTTCATAGGGCAGAATATCGTGGCGGGTGCGGAAGGTCATCACGACTTCTTCCATCGAGGCGTTGCCGGCGCGCTCACCGATGCCGTTGACGGTGCATTCGATCTGGCGCGCGCCTGCGTTCACGCCCGCAAGCGAGTTCGCGACCGCAAGGCCGAGGTCGTTGTGGCAATGGGTCGAAATAATCGCCTTGTCGATATTCGGCACGCGGTTTTTCAGCATCCTGATAATCGCGCCGTATTCTTCGGGCACGGAATAGCCGACCGTGTCGGGAATGTTGACGACCAGCGCGCCCGCCGCAATCGCGGTTTCAACCGCCTTGCACAGGAAGTCGTGGTCGCTGCGTGTTGCATCTTCGGCGCTCCATTCCACTTCGTCGCAATGCTGGCGCGCATAGGAAACCGATTCCTTCACCATTTCCAGCACGCGGTCGGGCTCAAGCTGCAATTTGTGTTTCATGTGCAGGGGCGAGGTGGAAATAAACGTGTGGATGCGCTTACGCTTTGCCGGACGGATGGCGTTGACCACCGCGTCGATGTCCTTGTGCAGCGCGCGGCAGAGGCCCGCCACGGTCGCTTCCTTGCACATTTCGGCGACTTTATAGACCGCCTCGAAATCGCCCTTTGACGCGGCGGGGAACCCCGCCTCGATAATATCCACGCCCATCTGGTCGAGCATTTCGGCCATTTTCAGCTTTTCGTCAAGATTCATCGAATAGCCGGGGGACTGTTCGCCGTCCCTCAGGGTAGTGTCAAAGATGAAGACGCGGTTGGACATGAGGATTTCCTTTATTTTCCTTAATAGTGCCTATCTTTAAAGCACATCATACCAGCCAAGGCAAGGTTTTCCAGCCTTAAAGCGGGTTTCAATCAAGTTTCCGCGCCTCGTCCACCAGCATGATGGGGATGCCCTCGCGGATGGGGAAAGCGAGCTTTGCCTGACGACTGACCAACTCCTGTTTTTCCGCGTCGTATTCGAGCGGCGCCTTGGTGAGGGGGCAGACGAGGATTTCGAGGAGCTTGGGGTCGGCGCGTTTGCCTTGCTGCATTTTTTAAATCCCTAATGGCAGGACGGCTTGCATTCTTTGGCCGCGATTTCGAGCAGCGCATGCAAAATTTTTGCACGGGCAGGCAGGTCTTTCGCTTCCAGCAGCGCCTGCTTTTCCTCTGTCTCGAAGGGGCAAACGACGCTAAGGGTTGAAATCAGCTTTTCGCACTCGATGTTACGCACCGCTTCCCACTTGTCACAGAACATGTTCATTTTATCGAGATACTGGCGCAGTGTGGTCATCATCGTGTCGCGGCAGACATCGGTCACGGTGTCGCTTTCGAAATCGTCCTTGTAGGGTTGCCAGTCGGGCTTCACACGGCGGAAGCCGCCACCGTTCATGGGCAGTTCCTCGGCGATATCAAAACGGCAGACACCCTTGAGGGTGATGAGATAGCGGCCGTCCTCGGTTTCCGAAAACGACGCGATGCGGCCCGCGCAGCCGGTTTTGAAAACGGATTCCTCGTTCGCGTTCGGGCGCGGCTGGATCATGCCGACAAGACGGCTGGTCGACATGGCATAATTGATCATCGCAAGGTAGCGCGGCTCGAAAATATTGAGAGGCAGCTGGATGCGCGGCAGCAGTATCACACGCGGCAGCGGGAAAATCGCGATTTCCTGCGGGAGGGCATCATGCGTTAGGCTGAAGATATCTGTCATCATACCCTCATGAAAACAGCACGGCGGACAGCTTGCGCCGCCCTTGCGAAGTGAGCGGATGCGCGTTGCCGAGCGCCTCGAATAGCGTCAGCAGCAGCTTGCGCAACTTCTGGTCCTGCCATTCGCGGTCTTTGCGGATGCCTTCGACCAGCGCGTCCATCGCGCCATCAATGTCGAGGGCGGCGATTTTTTGCAAGGCGATGTCGTAGCGCGCCTGCTGGTCTTTCGGGTTCTTGGCGATTTTTGCTTCAAGCTCCGCAGCGCTCGCAAGACCTTCTGCGCTTGCGGCGAGTGTCAGCAATGTTTCGAGTCCCTTGATGCGCGGATGCGCTTTTTGTTCGGGCGTCATCTGGTTGATGAATTCAGGCAGGCTTTCCATGTCCTTCTGCGCGAAGAAGCACCAACCGATACCCGCAAGGGCTTCGAGGTTTTTTTCATCGGCGTCAAGCACGGTGGAATAGGCAGCCATAGCATCGACGTATTTTTCCTCGCGGAAGAATTTTTCGGCGGCATCCATCATTTTGGCGACGGCTTCGGCATTCACGGCACCGGGTTCCTGCGGCGCGCCGAATTGTTTCAGCAACTTGTCGATAAAGGCCTTTAGTTCCGGCTCGCCCTTTGCACCGGAAAAACCATCGACGGGCTGGCCTTGGTAAAACGCATAAACGGTCGGCACGCTCTGGACGCGGAACACCTCGGCCAGCTCGGGATACTTTTCAACATTGATTTTGACGAGGCTGACCGCACCGTTGGCATTGGCGACAGCTTTTTCGAGATGCGGCATCATCTGCTTACAGGGCGCGCACCACGGAGCCCAGAAATCGACGATCACAGGTTTTTTCTGCGAGGCCGTCATTACAGCTTCCTCGAAGTTTCCAGTATCGGCGTCGCTAATATGTTCCGACGCTTTTTTCGGTTGTCCTGTGCCCAGATCCAGCATGTCTGCCCCGTTTATAGTGCTTTCATTGAAATAAGTTATATCCTTGAAAAATCAACAATCAAAGGTTCATAGCCAAGCGATTTCATGAATTGAACCAGGTCGGCGGGTGTCAAAGCTGTCGTACGGTCGTTCCGCAGTGGATGGCAGTTGATAACCTCATGATCCATAAGCTTTTTATCGAGAATGGGCGATACCTGCCGACCGGTGTCGTTGATAAGCCCGAGCGGCGTGACCGACCCTGCAACCACCCCCAGCAGCTGCCCCAGCAAATCTGCATTGCCGAAAGACAGCCTTGCCGCATTGATCCGCATGGGCAGCTTCTTTAAATCGACTTCCGTATCCCACAACGCCGTCACAAGCCAGATTTTGTCTTTCTTGTCTTTCAGGAACAGGTTTTTGGTGTGCCCGCCCGGCATCAGGTGTTTGAAGTCCCGTCCCTCCTCGACCGTGAAAACGGCGGGATGTTCATAGGTCACGACCCCGATGCCAAGTTCCGAAAACTTTGTGGCAAGAGGATCAGGGGTCGGGACGGTTTTCAAAGGCGTGGTCATGAAATCGCGTTAAACCTAGCGCGGCTTGAAGCGGATATAGCTGCGGTCGTCGAAAGACGCATGGCCCTTTTTCACGCCTTTCACTTGCGGATGTAATTTGTACATCAGCGGGTCTTCGGCGACGATGGCGCGCAGGTATTTCTCGGTTTCGGCAAGCGTAGCTTCCACTTCGGGGTAGCCATCGCTGGCGAAAGTGATTTCATTGGCATGCGGCGCAGGGTAAACCTCGATATGCATATCCGGCACTTTGGTGCCGTTGATAACGCCGTAGCCATAAGGGCCAAAGGGATGGTTGGCGAAAACCTTGCATTCCGCCACCACAGGCGACAACAGGTCCCATGTCGGGTCATTCTCGAGAAGTTCGGATTCTTTTTTGCCCCGTGCAATTTCGGCACAAAGATAAGTGCGGCGCAGCTCGATCCAGGTGCGTTCCTGCGGAAAGACGGTAAAGTGCCCGCGCCCGTCAATGATGAAACTCGAATCCGCCACGCGCCATACTTCACGCTTTGCGGCGGAGTACATGAGCAGCGCCGCCGCCGGATAATCCCAAACTTCCTTGAAAACTTTTTGCTCCGATGATGCCGCCGCTTTTGATGCGTTGTGCAGCGCCTCGGTCAGGTGGCTGACTGCGTCGCGGGCAGAAGTATCTTTGTGCAGTCCTTTAATAGCGTTCGCGATAGTGGCGGAGGCGAACTGGCCTGCGGGCAAACCTTTCAGCGTCTGGCCGGAGCGCGCCGTTGCGCCGTCGATAACCGCGATAAAATCGTCGGTGACCGCAATTGCGTCGTCATTGATATCACCCGGGCCCGCTTTGCCTTCGGTGAACTGTTCGATGATTTTCATGCTGTCCCTCCAACGGCTTGTGAAGGTGATTCTAGCATAAAAAAGATTAAATAATCATGCGCGCCGGAAGAGGTGCTGTCGCTTGGTTGTTTACGTATCAAGGCGCGTTTACGGCTTGGGTCCAGGCGGTGCTGCGGCAGGGGCCGTGCCGTCTGCTGCGGGCGGCGGCGGGTTAAGCACAGGCAGAGCCTTTTCCACAAGATTGACCCAATAGCTTGCGCCGATGGGCAGCGCCGCGTCGTTGAAGTCATATTTTGCGCTGTGGATGTCGTTATAGTCCTTGGCACCCGCCTTGCCGGTGCCCAGCGCGATATAGTTGCCGGGCTTGTGCTGCAGGTAGTAGGCGAAGTCCTCTGTGCCAAGCGTGGGCGGCACAGGGGTGATCACTTGCGAATCGCCGACCGTTTCGCGCGCGACGTCGAGCGCAAAGGCAGTCGCTCTCGCTTCGTTCACCAGCACCGGATAGCCGGACTTGAGATCGAAGTCGATGAGCACGCCGTATTTCTTTTCCACCTCGTCCACAATGCGGACCATTTCGTCCTGCAGCTTCTGGTGCAAAGCCCCGTCAAACGTGCGCAGCGTACCGTTCATTTTCGCGGTGTCAGGAAGCACATTCGCGGCGTCGCCTTGCGTATTGAGAGAAGAAACGGTGAGCGTCGCGGGTTCGCCTGCGGGAATTTCTTTTTTAGCGAGTTCCTTGAACGCAATTGCTGTTTCGGCGGCGGCGCCCAGAACATCGGTCGTGTTGTCAGCGCGCGAGGTGTGCCCGCCTTTTCCGCGCACCACAATTTCAAAGTCTTCCGATGCTGCAAGCATGGGGCCGGGGCCCGTCGCCATGGTGCCGAGCGGCAAGCCCGGGTAGTTGTGCATGCCGTAGACTTCATCGGCAGGAAACTTGGTGAACAGGCCCTGCTTGATCATTTCAAGCGCGCCGCCGATGTCTTCCTCGGCCGGCTGGAACACAAAATAAATCGTACCGTCAAAATCTTTGGTCTGTGCGAGGTGCTTGGCAGCGCCGAGCAACATCGCCATATGACCGTCATGGCCGCAGGCATGCATCACGCCGTCATTGCGCGACGCGTGAACCACGCCGGTTTTTTCGTGGATGGGCAGCGCGTCCATATCGGCGCGCAGCATGATAGCCTTGCCGCCCGGACCGTTTTTGCCATGCAGCACGCCGATGACGCCTGTCTTGGCGAGGCCGTGGACATCAAGCCCGAAATCTTCGAGCTGGCGCGTGATGAAACGCATGGTGCGTTTTTCCTCGAACGCGAGTTCGGGATCCTGGTGTAGTTTCTGGCGCCAGCGCGTCATCTCCTGCTTCATGTCCTGGATTTTCTTGACGATACCCATGGCAATAATCCTTCACAAACGCATTGTTCGACACCACTCTACGCCGCGTGGAAAAGCTCTCTTGCTCTGCCTTTTATATGATGCGCCATCATCCGGATTCGCCGGCGTTCTGTCAATCTGATTCAAGCATTTGTTCTTTTAGTATTCTTTAAATGTTCCTTGATTGTTCTGTTTTTTATGATAGAGTTTCAAACATGGAGGAACAAACAAATGATTCTCGCCCTCTTTGAACCCGCCCCTTCCCGCAAGAACACTCCCCTGCCAATGATGAGGGATCCTGTACCCGCAGGATTCCCCTCGCCCGCCGCCGATTGCATGGAAGGGATGCTTGATCTGAACGAGCATCTCATCCGCCGCCCCGCTGCGACTTTTATCGTACGCGTCGAGGGTGACTCCATGACCGGTGCCGGCATCTGCTCGGGCGACCTTGCGGTTGTCGACCGTTCGCTGAAGCCCCGCAACAACGATATTGTCATCGCTGTTGTCGGCGGAGAGTTGACGGTCAAGCGTCTCGTCAAAACCCGCGACTCTATAATGCTCGCCCCTGAAAACCCCTCCTTCAAGCCCATCGTGCTGCGCGACGAAAACGATCTGCTCGTCTGGGGCGTCGTCAGTGCGATTGTTCGTACCCTGCGAACAGATTGAACCTCTTTCCGACCTTGTGAACAGACTAATCCCGCCTTCCTGCACACACACCAAACCACATCATCAACCTGAACATCAACGAGGAGGACATGACCCTTGGCTCAACAATTGCGCTTGTCGACTGCAACAATTTCTTCGCTTCTTGCGAAAGGCTGTTCCGCCCTGACCTGGAGGGAAGGGCTGTGGTGGTGCTGTCGAATAACGACGGCTGCATCATCGCGCGCTCGAATGAGGCCAAGGCCCTCGGCATCGAAATGGGTGAACCGTATTTCAAAGCGAAGGACTTGATTGAACTGCATCGAGTGGAGGTTTTTTCATGCAATCATACCCTGTACGGCGATATCAGCCGCCGCGTGGACAGCGTGCTGGAACTATTTTCTCCCTGCGTCGAGAACTATTCCATCGACGAAAGCTTCCTCGATCTTTCGGGATTTCCCGATGCCGCACAGCACGGGCGAGAGATCCGCCGCACAGTACAGCAATGGGTGGGCATGCCCACCTGCGTCGGCATCGGCCCCACCAAGACCCTTGCAAAGCTCGCCAATATCTGCGCCAAGAAAAATCATGATTTCGCGGGGGTTTGTGATCTTTCCGATCCCGCCCTGCGCTTGCAGATGATGCAGAAAATGGATATCGGCGACATCTGGGGCGTCGGTCGCGCCTCTGCCGAAAAACTGCGCGGCGCGGGTGCGCAAACCGTGGCGCAGCTGGCCGCCATGCCGCTGCCGAAGGTACGACAGATTTTACATGTCCCGGGCGCTCGGATTGTAGAGGAGCTGAACGGGCGGCGCTGTTTCGGGCTCGACAGTTTCCCTGATGCCAGAAAAGGCATCCACGTCACACGTTCCTTCGGTCGCGGCGTGACCCAAATGGCCGAACTGCAGCAGGCGCTGGCCACTTTCGCTTCGCGCGCCGCAGAAAAATTGCGACTAGAGAGGCAGGAAACGCGGCATATCACAATTTTTATCCGTACCAGCCGGTTCGCGGCGGGGCCTTATTATTCCAACGCCATGAACCTTTCTTTTCCGTCGGCGACCGACAGCAGTTTCGACCTGATACGGGCGGCGATGGTGATGCTGCCCAAAATCTGGCGCGGCGACTGCAAATACGCAAAAGCAGGCGTTTACCTTTCCGAGCTGTCGCCGAAAGGCTCGACGCCGAAAGACCTGCTCACATATCAGCATGTGGGAAACTCCACACGGCTGATGGAGGCGATGGACAGGGTCAATGGCGCTTTCGGACGCGAAACCATCAAACCCGCGCGGTTGGCACGGATTGACGGCCATACGAAAGAAAGCTGGCTATCGCGCAGGGAAAAGCGCTCGCCCAATTACACGACAAGATGGAAGGATTTTCTGACAGTATCGTAATGAGACCTACTCGGGCTTTTTCGGCCGCACACGGTCGAGCCACTCCAGCACAGGGTCGATGCGCGACTGGAAGACGGAGGGCATGACAGGTTTGACGATATAAGCGGTGGCGCCCGCCTTTTGCGCCTCCACCATGTTTCTTTCCTCCGACTGGCTGGTGACCATCACGAAAGCGACGTCGTTATAGGCGGGGATCTCGCGATATTTCTGCATCAGGACATAGCCACTCTTGCCGGGCATAACCCAGTCGAGGAACAGGATATCATAGCGTTTTTTGGCCATTTTTTCTTCGGCCTCGACGCTGCTTGCGGCTTCGTCGATATCCGTAAAACCGAGCCTTGCGAGATTGGCGCGCATGTGCAGACGCATGATCATGTGATCATCGACAACGAGGACGGAGAGATCGGCGGTGCTGACGCTGCCCATAATGACTACCTTACCTGCGGCTTTCCAAAGCCTACTTAAAAACAGCCCCTGCCGCAAGCTGTGCCGCTTGCTATACTTGGCGCGCGAACATTAAGGGAGATGCAGCCATGAAGCTCTGCCGCTATTGGGCCGTTGCCGAAGCCACCGCGACCGGCAAGCCCGGACAAGCTCTCCGCCTGCGCAAATGGGGTGGCTCGAACACCAGCATGGAGGAAGCGCGGAAAACGGCTTCAGTCGCGCTCGAAGCCATGCGCCGGAAGGTGGAGGGCATCGGGTTCAACCTGCAAGACGACTACAGCTACAGCATGCGCGAAGTGCCTGAAGAGTTGATGCGAGAAATAACTGCCGACAGCGGCATCACGCGCAACGGCAAAGGCTGTCTTGTGCTAAACGCCGCCAACGCGTTTTTTGCCGACATCGATATCCGCGACCCTTCGTTCATTGCGCGGCTCTTCGGCGCAACGCGGGAAAAGGCGGAGCAGGACTGTATAAAAAAGCTGAAAGATTTTCTCGTCCGTCACCCCGAGATAGGCACCCGCATTTACCGCACCAAAGCAGGTCTGCGCTATTTGTTCACCCATGCGCCGGTGCCGGTTGATGCCGCCGCTATCGGCTGGCTGAACGAGCTTGGTAGCGACAAAATGTATGTGAGATTGTGCAAGAACCAAAAATGCTACCGCGCGCGCCTGACACCCAAACCGTTCCGCATCGGCTGTCCCCGCATTGAAGGGCATTATCCTTTCGAAAAAGACGGCGAAAAAGCACGGTTTGAAAGCTGGCTCGGCATGTACGAACGCAACAGCGCGCCCTATGCTGTTTGCAAACTGGTGGGGACGGAAGGCAGCACCGGCATCCACCGCGACCTGGCGGCGATTGTGAAAGAGCACGACACAGCTACGCGCTGCAACGATGATTTACCGTTAGCATAGGCGGCCTAGCCGCATA
>JAYUPV010000315.1:0-4043 GCA_043759865.1 Alphaproteobacteria bacterium
TCAACGGCGTTGCAGGCTCGGGCGTGCACCAGATATTCATCGAAAAAGAATCCGACATCACCGTCCTCGGTCCCGCCGGCCGCCCCGCGCAGCCGCCGAAGCCGTGATCCGCGCAGCTTTACTCGCGATGCTGCTGTTCGCGGCAACGCCCGCCGCTGCGGAAGAAGTGCCGCTCGACCAGCCGGGCATGGAGAATGCAGCCGTACTCGCATGGGCGGCATCGGCGGCGGCCAATGCAATGACCTTTACCCATCTCGACTATCAGAAGGAAATGCAGAAATCATCCAAGAACTTCACCAAGACGGGTTGGGAAGGTTTCACGACTGCACTGCAAAAGTCGCACCTCCTTGATTCAGTTCAGGTAGGCGAGCAGTCCGTCACGGCAACGCCGCCCGAGAACCCTGTGCTCGTGCAGAAGGGCGGGTTCAACGGGCGCTATCGTTGGATTATGCAGATGCCCATGCTTATCAAATATCAGGGCGTGAAGGAAAGCCGCATCGACAAATTATCATTGACGCTGGTAGTTGAGCGTACTCCCGCGACAACCGAAAATCCCGTTGGCCTCGGCATCGCCCAGTGGATAGCCCGCAAGCAGGATTAACGCGCCTCAGGCCACAGCCGCTTTCTTCACGCCCACCAGTTCTTCAAAGCGTTCGATATAGATGCGCCCTGACAAGAAAAAACCCCCGGCTTTCCAGCCGGGGGTTTTTTATATCGGATATCGTATCTGGCTTAGTTGAACAGCCAGGCGAGACCGGCAGTGAGCGAGGTATTCTGCGAGGTTTCGCCGAACGGGGTAGCGTTGACGGTGTCGTTGATCGTTTCGTCGTTAAGCGACACATGCTCGGCTTGCAAGCGCAGCGCGAGGTTGTTGCCGATGATGTTCTCTACGCCGATAGCGGCAGCGTAGCCCCAGCGCCAGTCCGCTTCGCTGAAGACGCTGGCATCGTCGTTGTTCTCGAAATCGACGCGTGCCAGAGCAGGGCCTGCAGCGACGTAGAACAGCGAGTTGTCGTGAATGAAGCCGCCGCGCGCCTTGAGGGTAGCAATCCCCTTGAAGTCGGTCGTGAGCGTTTCGGAGCAGTCGGGGTCGCCAACGCAGGAACGATCTTCGTTGCTGAGCATGTTGACGCCCGCTTCAACGCCGTACACCGTCGAGCCGTGCTGGACGTTATAGCCGCCGAACAGGCCACCGATCACGCCGAAATCTGTCAGGGCGTTCATTTCCTGGTTGTCATAGTAGTCATCCAGATCGCCGTAGTCGGTGTTGGAATGCGCCAGACCCAGTTGCGCGCCCGCGTAGAAGCCTGCCCAGTTGGGACCGCCTGCTGCGGGCTCGACATGCGCCAGCGCAGCTGCGGAGCCGCCTGCTGCGGGTTCAAACTTGCTCAGTTCCTTGACCTGCTGTTGCTGCAGCTCGACCTGCTTTTGCTGCTGGCCCTGGTTTTTCTGGAGTTCATCGACGCGCTGCACGAGTTTCTGGATTTCGGCGCGAAGCATCTTGATCTCATCCTGCGAACTCACAGCAGCCGATGCGGACACGGCCATCGTGGCGCTCATCAAGGCGGCGACTGTCGCGGCCAGAAGATATTTTTTCATTTCCTGAATGCTCCATGCGTAAAAAAACAATATACCCTGCCAGTATATCCTGACCTCAGCTATGCCTTCTTATTCCCGTTAAATCAATCCTCTGCGGACATCCGCAGCGCCTTCGGACTCCAATAAAAAGGATTGTTGCAGCCATGCAACAATCCTTTTGTTATTATGATAATTAATGTCCGGCAGCGGGAAGGCGTTACGCCACAGCAGCTTTCTTCACGCCCACCAGTTCTTCAAAACGCTCGATATAGAGGCGTTTTGATTCGTTGGCGGAGAGCGGCGCGACGGACCAGCCTCTCACGACGGCGGGGGGTTCGCCGAAGAATTCGTTGCTTTCATCGACCGAGAATCCGGCAATTTGCGTCGCCTCGAGCCAGGCGCAATGCTTGTCGGCGCGCTTGATGAATTTTTTCAGCTGCGGTGTGATGATGGCGGGCAGGCCGAAGCGGACATGGATAGCCTGCATCAATTTATCTTCAAACGCGCGGTAGTTGACGCCGAGGGCGTTCTTGAACGGCGAGATCATGTCTCCGACCACATATTCGGACGCGTCGTGCAGCAGCGCGGCCAGCAGCCATTGCGGGTCGGCGGCGGGTTCAAGCTCGTTGCAGATTTGCTCAACGATGACAGAGTGTTGGGCGACGTTGAAACTGTGCTCGCCGGTCGTCTGGCCGTTCCACCTTGCGACTCTGGAAAGTCCGTGGGCGATGTCCTCGATTTCGATGTCCATCGGGGAGGGGTTGATGAGGTCGAGGCGTCTTCCGCTCAACATCCGTTGCCATGCGCGCATTTCATGCCCTTTTCTGCTGCAACCTTGCTTGAAAGCACTCGCGGCGCATGTTAAACATAAGCCGTTTTCAAGCTCCGGCGCAGATTCTCTGCTTTTTGATTATGGTTCATCCTAATCGGGAAAAGCAGATTCGCATAGCCCCGATCTTTGAAAGTTTTGACCGTTTAGTACATAGAAAGGCAGAAAACCGTGGCAGGCAGCGTTAACAAAGTCATCCTCGTGGGCAATCTCGGCAAGGACCCTGAAATCCGCAGCTTCGCCAATGGCGGCCGTGTCGCCAGTTTCTCCGTCGCCACCAGCGAGAGCTGGAAGGACAAGCAGTCGGGCGAGAAAAAAGAGCGCACCGAATGGCACCGCATTTCTGTGCTGAACGAAAACCTCGTCGGCATCGTCGAGAAGTACATCAAAAAAGGCTCGAAGGTTTATATCGAGGGCCAGCTTGAAACCCGCAAATGGACGGACAAAGACGGCCAGGAAAAATACACGACCGAGGTTGTGCTGCGCCCCTTCCGTGGCGAGATCACCATGCTTGATTCAAAAGGCGGCGGCGACCGCGCGGCCAACAGCGACTTCGGCTCGGACGAGCCTCAGGCAGCAGTCGGCGGCGGCGGCAATTTCGCAGCGGCAGGCGGCGACAAGATGGACGACGAAATCCCGTTCTAAGGGGTTCTTTCTTTGTCACTCTCCGGCATTATCAAGAAATCACTCACGCCCCTGATGTATCTCAACATCGGGGCGATGGTGATTTCGGGCGTGTGGCTGACGACGCAGGGGTATATTTTTGCCGTCTGGCCCGCTGTGCTGGTGCTGCTGTTTTCGCCCTTCGTTTTTCCCGTGCTGATTTTGCCCGCCGCCATGTGTGCGGGCATCATGCATCTGTTCGGACAGGCGAAGCCGTGGCTTGGCAAAATAATGGCGGTGCTGAGCGTCGGATACCTTGTATTTGCCTTTACCTTTTACAGCATGCTGCTGTTCCGCATGATGGCGGAGCCGATTGGCTCGCACACCAATCTTATTGCGGGCATGGTCTATGGCGTGGCGGCGGGGCTGGCGCCGTGGACGATACTGGCGGTCAAAGACCGCGACAACCTGTTTTTCACCGGCCTTGTGCTGATGGCGGAAGTGACATCCATTATTGTCATGGTAGCCGCCGTTTTGCTGCAAATGAACTTCTGGCCGAGCGCCTTTGCCTTCTGGGGGATTCTGACGGGCTTTGTGATGTTGCAAGCGTTGTACGAGCGTGTGTTTCTGAAGAAAGAAACCGTGCCTCCGGTTTCGCCCCCTACTTCTTCGTCGTAACAGGCGTTTCGCCGTCTTTGAACCGTATCTTCAAGCTATCTTCTTTTCCGGCAGCATTCGCCGTCGAGACAATCCCGCCTTTGGCATCAAACACCACGGCATAGCCGCGCTCCAGCACGCGCTCGAACGACAGGCTTTCGAGCATGCCGGAGAGGTTTTTCAAGCTGCGCGCGCGGTCGGCCAGCAGGCGGGTTTCGGCATTGGTGAGGCGTTCGGCAAAGCTTTTCAAATGCCGCCCTGCATCGGCGATTTTTTGCACCAGCGCGCGCGGCGATATTTTTGCGCCAAGTTCATTCAACCGCGCCGAACGTTTTTGCAGCCATGACGCAAGCCCGTGTTCAAGCCGCGAGGACAA
>JAYUPV010000316.1:0-5535 GCA_043759865.1 Alphaproteobacteria bacterium
TCCTGCAAAATGCCGGTTCTATCGTACGTTTTATCCAGCTGCACTATCTCGCGCGCGATCTTGTATTCCAGCCTCATGTAGTCGCCCTGCATCAGAGATCGCGGGTCAACAGGCTCAAGCTCCAGCAGCACGGTTTCGCCTGTGCGTATCAGTTCCTCTTTCGCATGCACCGACCAGCCAAAGCCGCAGAGGACAACGAGCGATGCCACGACATACACCATGTGCCTGAGGGATGCCATTTTCATGCTTTATCCTCCCGCCCGATATTGCGGGCAGACATATATATTTTGCCGCCCAGCAGCACCGCGCCGCTGGCAACCAGAATGCCCGCTTTCGCCATCAGCGTGATGTCCATGTTGTAATAGTACATCCACAGGAAATACGGCATGGCGAGTGCGCCCCCAGAAATCAGCATCTTTTCCTGCCGCGCATAGCCGAGCACCATAAGCCCGATGCAGAAGATCGCACCGGGTGCGGAGACGAGACCGAGCAGCACCGCGCCAGCAGCGGCAAGAGCCAAGGGCTCCCGCGCAAGCTGTTTCATGCCGCCCGCCGCCCAACCGATAAGTCCGACAAGCGCGGCGGCAAGGCAGACATTCATGAAGAAAGGCTCAAGGATCAGCGCATGCTCGCCCCAACCGATCTTAAATTTTGACGCGAACAGGCCGACTGTCACGGCAAGCGTGGCGAGCGCCGCATAACCCGCAGGCATGAATTCACGCGTCATTTTGTCGTGGGTGAAAAAGAATCCTGCCGAAACGATCAGCCCAAGCCTGTACAGGTTCATCAGAACCTCCCGCCCCGCGCCAATGCTGGAATCGAACACGATGTTCACGAGGAGCATCGCCATGACCGCGAAGGCTGACAGGAAACGGTCGAGGGCCATTTTGTAAAAATGCCATGTGACAAGCGTGATAAGCAGCAACGCAAAATTTGCCGCCCACAAGTCGTGATGCCCGGCATCTTTGACCATCTCAACACAGCCCAGCGTGAACAGTATTTTGCCGACGCCGATGGAGCAAAGCGAAGTTTGTACGAAGAAACTATGCCCGACAAGGCCATGACTGGTGGAGCGACGCGCCATTAAAAGGGCATTGGCGATAAAGACCAGCCCCCAGAAAATCAACTGGAATGCGGAATCAAAATCAATGACCTTCGAAATGGCCAGAAACAAGAGCAGGAAGCAGGAGGACAACGCCGCGCCCACGCCAACAAGCATACGCAAAGACATGGGCAGTTCTTCCTCGCGGTTGCTCTCCACGAGAAAATCGCCGATCCACTTGCTTTCCTGCACACCTGTATGCCCCGTCCGCTCCAGCACGTTCAGCAGCGTTTTCGCGTTCATGTTTGTCATGTACTGCGTCATGCGGCGACTCCTTCTTTTAGCGAAAGGATACGCAGCCACAGGACTGCCGCTCCGAACAAGCCGATGCTGAACAGCCCCATGAAAAGCGTGGGCACGGTGATCCACTCACCTTCAAAAGCCATGCGCCCCACCGCCATTTCGATAAGGCCGCAGCCCGCCAGCACCGTCAGGGTCAGCGGACGCATGTCGGGCATACGGTAACGGTAGGCATAGAAAAGTCCAGCCAGCATGAACGGCGCAATTGCGCCCCCGATGACAGCCGCCATCGGGGGGCTTTTCCAGTCCAGTATCAGGAGGAAGGCAGGCACAATCCCGCAACCGAGCACCGCAACAACCGGCAGCAGGCGCGTCCATTGGCCTTCCAGCCACGAAAAGCGCGCGCGCAGGGCCTCGCGCAGGGCAAGAAAGACGCTGTTCATCAGCGCCACCAGCGTAAATATAAATAGCTCCATATCGCGGGGCGGCAGCACCATCTGGTCCCACCACAGGACAAGCGCGACATTGGCAATCACAAGCCACACTGCCCACAGCCCCGCAAACGCGGTCACCACAACCCAAGGGAAGATAAGCGCCGCCCAGGCGACGAACAGGGTGTAAGCATCAGCCCCCGTCTGGTAGATCTGGCCGTAAACCGCGAGGAACACCCCGGTCAGCACGCAGGCGGCTAGCGACATCACCTGCCCTGTGCGCCGCTCGAGGCCATAGGCGAGTACGAAAGCGATGCAACAAACAATCGCCCCCGCAAGGGAGCCGAGCTTTACAAGCGGCGGAATCACTGCCCAGTTGAAGGCGAAGAAATACACGATGCCAGAAAGCACAAGAGCCGCACCGAGAGCGAGCAGCAGCCGCGCCACCCACAGGCCCCATTGGCGGACTGGGTACAGCAATTCGAGCGCGTAATCGCGGGTGCCCTGTGTGATAACGCCATTGGCGAACAGAGCTTCCACCAGATGCCGGTTAGCAGGTATTTCATCAAGAGAAATCAACCGATTATGCTCCATTTTCATGGACTGGACTCCCTTTATCCTTGATTACTTACTCCAGAATACCATATAATTAAACAGCGTCAAATTAATAATTTTACATCGTTGAATTAATGGAGTAAAAGATGGCCAGACGTTCGGAACATACACAGGAAGATTTGCGCAAAATGGCGATCGACGCGGGCTCCGCCCTCATCGAGCAGCGCGGCTATCAGGAATTCAGCGCCCGCGCCGTCGCGGCCTCTATGGGCTACACGGTCGGCACACTCTACCACCTTTTCGGCGACCTCGATCATTTCATACTGCATATCAACGCAAGAACGCTCGAACAATGGTACAGCCATTTCAGCAGCAGCCCGACCGTAAAGCCCGAGGCGCGCGCGCGGGTTTATGCGCAGGGCTATTACATTTTCGCCAAGGAAAACTACAACCGCTGGCTGGCACTGTTCGAGCATAAAATGAAGACCGAGGACATTCCCGAATGGTTCAGACCAAAAATGGCACAGATGTTCGACATCTTCGAGCAAGCCGTGCAGGTGCATACCGATAACGACCGTAAAAAAGCAGCCAAGCTCTCGAAAATCCTCTGGGCCAGCGTACATGGCATCTGCGTTTTGTCTCTGGCAGGCAAGCTTGATCAGGTGAAATCGGACCGTGCAGAAAAGATGATCGACGACTTGCTGGTACTGACCCTCGGCAAGATATAACAAAGTATTATTTTCTTGCACTTCACACCGTCAATATCGGATGCTGTAAGAGCGAGAACGACAAGCAAAAGGAAAACAACTGAATGGCAGCTCTGGCGCATCTACCTCTGATTTCAACGGTCGCCGCCAGCCTGACTTCCGCCTTTGTTTTCGGTCTTATACTTCCAAACTCCGCATCTCCCCCATCGTCGGCTATTTGCTGGCGGGAATTTTTATCGGCCCGCACACGCCCGGATTTACCGCCGACATGAAGATAGCCGAGGAGCTGTCTGAAATCGGGGTCGTGCTGCTGATGTTCGGCGTGGGGCTGCATTTCTCGCTTTCGGACTTCATGGAGGTGCGTAAAATTGCGCTGCTCGGCGCCATCGGACGCATTATCGTCACGACCGGCATGGGTATGGGGCTTGCGTGGTTCTGGGGCTGGCCACTTGAAAGCGGCGTGTTGCTGGGGCTTGCGCTTTCTGTCGCCAGTACCGTTGTCCTCTTGCGTGCCTTCGAGGAACGCAATCTTGTCCAGAGCATGGAGGGGCGTATCGCCATCGGTTGGCTGATTGTCGAAGACCTCGTCATGATTCTCGGGCTTGTGCTGATTCCAGCGCTGGCCGGTGCGGGAAAATCGGGAGGCATCGACCTGCTTGGCATGCTCACGCAAGTGGCGCTTGCCATCGGCAAGGTCACGGTTTTTGCCGCCATCATGATGGTGGCAGGCAAGCGGCTGCTGCCGTGGCTGTTGTCGGTTGTCAGCCGCACTGGATCGAGGGAGCTTTTCACCCTCGCCGTTTTCGCCATGGCGATGGGCGTGGCCTTCGGCGCTGCGGCGCTGTTTGACGTTTCTTTTGCGCTCGGCGCGTTCTTCGCCGGCATGATGATTAAAGATTCGGAACTGAACCATGAAGTCGTCGACCGTGCCCTGCCCTTTCAGGACGCTTTCGCGGTCCTTTTTTTCGTGGCCATCGGCATGCTGCTGAACCCCTCGATACTGGTCACGCAACCGCTGCATGTGCTGACGGTCTCGGCGGTCATCATCGTCGGGAAATCTATCGTGACCTTCGCCATCATCAGGATGTTCGGCTACCCGCTCAAGACCGCGCTGAAGGTTTCGGCAGGCCTTGCGCAAATCGGCGAATTTTCGTTCATCCTTGTCACGCTCGGCCTTTCCCTCGGCCTGCTGCCCGAAGCGGGGCGCGACCTTGTACTGGCGGGAGCTATCGTCTCCATCGCCCTCAACCCCATACTGCTTTACGGCTCGCGCGCGCTATATGAGTTCGTGGGCACGAAGCCGCGCCTTAGCTCCATGTTCAACCTGCGCGACGATGACCTCGCTCATCTGCGCACCGACGAGAAACGCGCGCTGAAGGAACTGGTCATTCTTGTCGGCGCGGGGCGCGTCGGCTCGCTTATCGCAAACGACATCCATACCGCCCATATCGACCTTGTGGTCATCGACCTCAACCGTGAAAAAGTCGAAGCGCTCCGCACGAAAGGTTTTCACGCTATCAACGGCGACGCTGCGGTGAAAGAGGTCTTGCAGGAGGCCGCCATCGAGAAGGCACTTGCCATCCTCGTCACCGCCCCCGACCCGTTCGAGGCGCGCAACATCGTGGAAATGGCGCGAGCGATAAAGCCCTCCATCCGAGTCATCGTCAAGGCGCACAACGAGGAAGAGGTCGAGTACTTTAACAGCAAGAATGTGAAGCTTGTGGTCGCCCCGCACCGGGAAGTAAGCCGCCGCATGCTGGAACATCTCGACGGGATAAAAGCCTCAACCTAGAATTTCAGTTTTGGTGGCTTGTGTTTTTTCAGCGCGTCGAGGCGGAGGGCGGCAAGCTCCCTGCCCTCCTGCTCGGCTTTTTCCTTCGCGGCCTGCTCAGCTGCAGCTTTTCTTTTTTGTGTCCCGTTTTCCCGGATAAAAGCGGCAAGCTCCGCATGGCCGGTGTTTTGTGCAAGATCGGCAGCCGTGCTGCCATTTTTATCCTTCGGCTCGGAATTCGCGCCCTTGTCGAGCAGAAACTCCACGACCTCCCTGCGCCCGCCATTCGCTGCCCAGGCGAGTGCCGTGCGGTCTGTCATGCCTGTCTTGTCGATATCCGCCCCGCGCTCCAGCAGCAGCGCCACGATGTGCTTCTGCCCCGTCCACGCCGCCCACGACAGCGCTGTATCCTGCGTACTGTCTCGGCTGTCGATGATGGCAACGCCGAAACGGTCAAGATACTGCGTCACCAGCGCCGTATCGCCGATTTTGGCGTGGTTGCAGAAGGCGTTGATTTCGTCCTGTGTCGGAAACGCTGAGGGGATGGGGTTTGTTCGTGCCATTTTTTATCCTCTTGGGTGGCCTGCCACCCGGAGCATCTTTGACAAACCAGCCAGTCCACCTTCGCCAAGGCTTCGGCGGACATCCTATAAATAATAAATTCATTTTCCGCGTAGGGGTGGTGGGTGCTGAGAGGATTGAACTCCCGACATTCTCGGTGTAAACGAG
>JAYUPV010000317.1:0-2363 GCA_043759865.1 Alphaproteobacteria bacterium
CCCGTTATTTTCGGCAGACACAAAACACCCGCACCCGCCGCGATGAACGACAGAAGCGCGACATGCGCAATCGACAGCGTGTCATAGGTTTGAAAGCTGAAATATTTTTCCGTCGGCAGCTCGGCGGCAAGGCCAAGCGCGGCTGTCGCAGCAGCGGCGCCCGCCATGACGGCAATCGGTTTGATGCGTTCCGGATTTTTTAGGGTAAACCAGCCGAGCACGGCGTAAACGGCTGCAAGCGGCAGCAGCGCCTCGATGCTCACCCACGCCATGAGGCCGAGCAACGCCCCTGCCGCAACAGCGGCGCGTATCGTCAAAGGGCGCATCACAAGGGCGAGCACGCCGCACCACAGCATCGCCAGCAAACCGTGATGGTCGGCGTCGCCCGGCAGGAAATAGGCTTTCAAGGGGCTTGCCGCCGCCAGCAGCAGCACGCACCAGATGACATGCATGTTATCAAAACGCTTCACCGCCGCCGAAACGAGGAACATGAGCGCGATAAAGCCCAGCACCGGCGGCAACCATGCGGCTGCGAGTAAAAGCTGCGTCTCGACGCTGCCCGCCGTGAACGACGTGAAAAAGACGAGCAGCGCATCGAGCGGCCTTGTCCAATGGCTTTCGATACCGCCAAGGGGCGCGTTGGTGCTCGGCACGGCGTGGTTGAAAAAGCCGCCGGTTCCCGCCATCCATTGCCGCACTTCGGCAAGACGCATCCAGATATCGGGGTCGGCGGGGCCGAGGGCGTGGTCGATGTTCGGCCACGCCAAGACTTCGGCCTGACGGCGGAAGACATGACGCAACAGCGCTGCCAGCGCGAACGCCCACGGCAAGATGCGCCACACGCTTTTCGGCATCAGGTGTTCATAAGGCGCAGCACCGCCGCCAACGGGAAACACCAGCAGGCGCAGCAAAGCGAAATTGACGGCAAGCCCCGCACCCACGCCCCAGCACAGCGCGAACATGCGCCCGATAAATTCAACGGGCTGCGGCAACAGCGCGAGCAACAGGCAGAACACGCCGTAATTCACCGCCGCTGCGACAAGCTGACAGGAAACGAAGGCGGCGATTTGCGCGCCTGTCCGCGCGGGCTTGTCAGAGTCGGTGAAAGTGAAATTGCGGTGCAGCGCATAGGTGCAGCCCATGGCGAGCGTCATCGACAAAATCCGCGCGACATAGACGGACATAGAGAGGCGTACGAAGATTTCGAGCAGCAAAGCATCGGCCAGAAACCCGAGGCCGCCGACAAGCAGGTACCGCAGGAACACGGGCCCGAGCCGCCCGAGCAGCGGCAGCTTCAAAAGGATTTCTATCGCCTGACGTTGAGATAGCATAGGTGCCGCGCCTCGCGGTAGGAACGCGCCACGCCGTTGAGCACAAGGCCGGCGACGAACAGCAGCGCCGACATGATGCCGAGCGAAGCGGCAAGAATGGCGGTCGGCTGTTTTACGACCAGCCCGGTTTTCAGGAAGTCCATGATGACCGGTACGCCGAACCACAGCGACACAAGCGCGACAAAGCCTGAAATAAGCCCGAAGAACATCATCGGCCGCATGTCTTTGTACAACAGCGCGATGGTGAACAGGATGCGGAAACCGTCGCGGAAAGTTTTCAGCTTGCTGAAGCTCCCCGCCGGACGCTCGCCATAGGGCGAATGGATTTCGACGAAAGGCAGGCGCTGTTCGAGCGTGAACACGCTCATTTCCGTTTCGATTTCAAAACCCGCGCTGTGCGACGGGAAAGATTTTGCGAAGCGGCGCGAAAAAGTGCGGTAGCCCGAAAAAATATCCTGCATCCCCCGCCCGAACAAACCCGCCACAATCAAATTGAACATGCGGTTGCCGAGCTGGTGGCCGGTGGGGAAAGATTCCGCCTTGCCCTGCCGGATGCCGACCGCCATGTCGGCACCATTCACAATCGCTTCGATCAGCGCGGCGGCGGTTTTCGGGTCATAAGTCGTATCGGCGTCAATCATGAGATAAATATCGGCGTCGATATCGGCGAACATACGGCGGACGACGTTGCCCTTGCCCTGCAGTTTCACCTCGCGCACTTCCACGCCTTCCTTGCGTGCAAGATCGCCCGAGCCGTCTTTCGAATTGTTGTCGAACACCACAATGCGCGCGCCCGGCACGGCTTCGCGCATCTGCCGGATGACGGGCACGATGGTCAGCGCCTCGTTGTAGCAAGGCAGGACGACAGCGATCTCGGGCTGTTTTGTGTCGTTCGCGGAAACCATCGCGCACTCCGATACCGGCTAAAGTGTTATGCAATCCCCAAAAGGGCGGTTGCCCTCTGCAACACTTTGCGACATTGGCGCACGGAAATCAACTTAGCGCGAGAATTTTGATGCCATGTATTTGAGC
>JAYUPV010000318.1:0-3255 GCA_043759865.1 Alphaproteobacteria bacterium
CAGGATGCCGGGGATTTCACGCAGCTGTCGGCGGACTTCAACCACAATCGAGCCAGCCGCACGGCCAACGGCCGTCATCGACATTGCACCGAACAGGTAGGGCAGCATGCCGCCGAGGAACAGGCCGATGATAACAAACGGCTCGTTCAGGGGGAATGTGACCGTCAGGTCGGGGAAGTAGTGCTTCAGCTCTTCGGTGTAAGCCGCGAACAGCACGAGCGCTGCAAGACCGGCGGAGCCGATGGCGTAGCCTTTCGTGACTGCCTTGGTCGTGTTGCCGACAGCGTCGAGTGCGTCGGTAACAACGCGGACCTTTTTCGGCAGCTCGGACATTTCGGCGATACCGCCTGCGTTGTCCGTGACCGGTCCGTAAGCGTCGAGAGCGACGATCATGCCGGCAAGCGCCAGCATGGTGGTTGCCGCAAGCGAGATGCCATAGAGGCCGGCCGCATCGTAAGCGAGGTAGATGCCGATGGAGATCACGATGACCGGCAGCGCCGTCGACTCAAGCGAGATGGCGAGGCCCTGAATGACGTTCGTGCCGTGGCCCGTTTCGGACGATTTTGCAATCGAGCGCACGGGGCGGAAGGACGTCGAGGTGTAGTATTCGGTGATCCAGACCAGAAGCGCGGTGACGGCAAGGCCGACGAGAGCGCAATGGAACAGTTTCATGCCGGTGATCGAGCCGCCTGCGAGAGTGGCAACGCTGCCATTCATGCCGACTTGCTTGTCGATCGCCCACCAGACGAGGCCGATGGAAAGCACGCCCGTCACGATGAGGCCCTTGTAGAGGGCGCCCATGATGTTTTGCGAGCTGCCAAGGCGCACAAAGTATGTGCCGACGATGGAAGAAGCAATGCAAAGGCCGCAGATCAGCAGCGGCAGTTCCATCATTGCTTTGACAGAGCCTTCGGCAAAGACCGAAGCTGCGATCAGCATGGTTGCGACCAAAGTCACAGCATACGTCTCGAACAGGTCGGCAGCCATGCCGGCGCAGTCGCCCACGTTGTCGCCCACGTTGTCGGCGATGACGGCGGGGTTGCGGGGGTCGTCCTCGGGCAGGTTGGCTTCAACCTTGCCGCAAAGATCCGCGCCCACGTCTGCGCCTTTGGTGAAGATGCCGCCGCCGAGACGCGCGAAGATCGAGATCAGCGAAGCGCCGAAGCCGAGCGCCACAAGAGCCTCGAGGATTTCACGCTGGGGGACAGCTTTCGAGAGCAGGTAGAAGTAATACATCGAAACGCCGAGGAGGCCGAGGCCGACCACGAGCAGGCCGGTGATCGCGCCCGCCTTGAAGGCGACGGTGAGCGCTTCCTGCAGTCCGCGCTGCGCGGCGTCAGCCGTGCGAACGTTGGCGCGCACCGAAACGTGCATGCCCGCATAACCGGCAAGACCGGAGAGAACCGCGCCGATGGTAAAACCGACACCGACCTTGATACCGAGCGTCACGCCCAGCAGGATCGCGACCGCAACGCCGACAGCGGCGATGGTCGTGTACTGGCGGTTGAGGTAAGCCTGCGCGCCTTCTTGAATGGCGGCGGCGATTTCCTGCATGCGGTGGTTACCCGCGCTCGATGACATGACCTGGAAGCTGGTGAGCACGCCGTAAATAAGCGCAAGCACGCCCGACGCAATCACGATTATCTGGAGATCAAACGGCATTTTGTTTCCTCTTATTATATTGTCGACTGTTGCCCCGAGTGGCGGGTGGTTTTTGAGTTGGCAGAATGTGCCTAACATATAAGTAGATAGCAAGCCCTCGTTTACATATTTATGGAACTTTATACAGGGGTGATGCAGGGGTGTCACGGTAGGGCCCATGACTCGTTTGACAGAATTGATTTCCACATGCTATCAGTCCATATCCCGCAGGATTTTTCCCACATGACGGCCCTCAAATTCACCTACCCGCTGACGATATTGGAACGCCATCTCGACACGTTCGGGCATGTCAATAATGCGACTTATCTGGAGATTCTCGAAGAAGCACGCTGGGCGATTATCGCGCCGCGCGGCTACGACATCCCCGCCATCCGCGAAAAGCAGCTCGGCCCCGTCATCCTCACCTTTACCATGTCGTTCCTGAAGGAACTCACCCTGCGCCAGTCCATCCGCGTCGAAACGCAGATGCTTTCCTACAACCGCAAAATCGGCGAGATGCAGCAGAACATTTATAACGAAGCAAACGAGCTTTGCTTTGAAAGCACCCTGAAGCTCGGCCTGATGGACATGAAGCTACGCAAGCTTATCCCGCCGACGGCTGAATGGCTGCACGCGATTGGGATGCCCGTTGAATAAATTTGAGTAGTTTAAGGTTTCGGGCCTTTGTTTATTTCAAGCCAATGACTGCCTCTGCCGTATTTTTTGTTCAGCCCATCGACATGGCTCATGAGCATGCTGCGTTCTTCCGGCTTGAACCATTCACCATGGCCTTTGGCATTGGCGATTTTCCACGAGAGCCGCAGGTCGCCTTTATCGCCAATGGGTGAAGAAGTGGACATTTTGAGGCTCCCTACTCCCCTCAATAATACCCCATTGACATAATTATGTCAAAGATTGTATCCTTCCCCGACATTATGTCGCATCAAGGATATTGACCATGACCCCCGCAGAAAAAGCCCGCGCAACCGACCTCAGCGCCAAAGCCACACCCGGCGAATGGCATTTCGAAAATGTGAACTGGATCGGCCCTACACTTTTCTCGGTCTATGCGAGCGACAAACCGAACGAGCGCGGCACAGAAATTTTTTCGAACATCTCGCCTGATTCAAAAGGTTACGACAACATGGAATTCGTCACCGCTGCACGCAACCTGCTGCCGAAGGCGATGGCGCAGATCGAGGCGCTGGAACAGGACATCAAATCGGGCAAGAGCGGAACCACGGCGAATTTCATGACCGCCGCCGACATCGCGCAGGCGAAGGCGCTGCTGGCGAATGCGACCGGCGGCAAATGGAGCTGGGAAGACGACAGCCGGATCGGCAAAGGCATCCGCACCGTTTACGCAGGCAGGGAGCCGATGATGCACGGGCTCAACCTTTTCGGGCGCATGTATGCCGCAAACGACGCCGACCTCGACTTCATGGTTGAATCCCGCAACCTGCTGCCGAAGGCGATAGCGCTGGTTGAAACACTGGAAGCGGAGATGTCGCGCAACCGCACTTCCACCCCAAAAAAATACAATGGCGGCTTGAAACCCTAAGCCCTTTGCATGTTTTTTCCGCCATGTGATAATGGCGCATGAAGCTTTTCTCC
>JAYUPV010000319.1:0-2806 GCA_043759865.1 Alphaproteobacteria bacterium
TCGGCACCGACGGCATCCGCGGCACCGCCAACATGGCACCGATGACGGCGGAGATCGCCCTTTCCCTGGGCCAGGCGGCCGGCTGCTACTTTACCCGTGGCAACCACCGCCACCGCGTGGTCATCGGCAAAGATACGCGCCTGTCCGGTTATCTCCTCGAACCTGCAATGACCGCAGGCTTCGTCTCCATGGGCATCGATGTCATGCTGCTCGGCCCCATGCCCACACCAGCCGTCGCCATGCTGACGCGGTCGCTGCGCTGCGACCTCGGCGTCATGATCTCCGCCTCGCATAACCCTTACCAGGACAACGGCATCAAGTTTTTCGGCGCGGATGGTTATAAGCTCACCGACGATATCGAGTCCTCGATTGAAAAGCGCATGGAGTCAGATTTGTCCAAGCTGCGCGTCGCGCCGACCGAGCTTGGCCGCGCCAGCCGCCTTGACGACGAACGCGGGCGCTATATCGAGTTTGTAAAAAATACGTTCCCCAAGGGCTTGCGCCTCGACGGCTTGAAAATCGTGGTCGATTGCGCGCATGGCGCGGCGTACAAGGTTGCCCCGCGCGTGCTGTGGGAACTGGGCGCCGACGTTATCCCGCTCGGCGTATCGCCCGACGGCACGAACATCAACAAAGATTGCGGCGCGACCTCGCCCGCGTTGATGCAGGAAGCGGTGGTGAAGCACGGCGCCCATCTCGGCATCGCGCTCGACGGTGATGCTGACCGTTTAATCATGTGCGACGAAAAAGGCCGCATCATCGACGGCGACCAGATCATGGCGCTGATCGCCTATGCCTGGCACCAGTCGGGCCAGCTGAAGGGCAACGGCGTGGTTGCGACCGTCATGTCCAATCTCGGCTTCGAGCGTTTCCTGGCACAACACAAGCTGACCCTGAAACGCATGCCCGTGGGCGACCGCTATGTCGTCGACCATATGCGCGCCAACACCTATAACGTGGGCGGGGAACAATCCGGCCACATCATCCTCGGCGATTATTGCACGACGGGCGACGGCCTGATCGCCGCGCTGCAGGTACTCGCCGTTATCCAGCAGCAATCGAAGCCGGTTTCCGAGGCGTGCCGCGTGTTTACGCCCGTGCCGCAGCTGCTGAAAAACGTGCATTACAAAACCGCCTCGCTCTCGCTCGACAATAAATCGGTGCAGGACGCGATACGCACCGCCGAAAACCGCCTTGGCAAGACAGGGCGTTTGCTGGTGAGAAAATCAGGCACGGAACCCCTTATCCGCGTGATGGCGGAGGGCGACGACGAAAGCCTTATCACAAGCGTGGTGCAAGACCTTTGTACCTTTGTCGAAAACCTCGACAAGCAGCCGGGCGCGTAAATGAAAATCTGCTTTTTCTCCGCTGAAACCAAGGGCGCGCAGGCTGCGTACCACAAGCTGGTCGAGGCGCATGGGCAAAACGCTATCGAAGAGGCCGATGTTATCGTGGCGCTCGGCGGCGACGGGTCGATGCTGCGCGCGCTGCATGAAGGCATCAAACACAAAAAGCCCGTCTATGGCATGAACCGTGGCTCTATCGGCTTTTTACTGAACGAATATCACGATACCGGATTGATGGAGCGCTTAGAGCGCGCGCAAGTGGTGAAACTGAACCCCCTGCGGATGAAAGTCACCACCATGACCGGCGAGGATCAGGACGCGCTCGCCATCAACGAAGTATCTCTCCTGCGCGAAACGCGGCAGGCGGCGAAGCTGCGCATCACCATCGACGGCGTCATGCGGCTGGACGAGCTGATTTGCGACGGCATCATTTTCTCCACGCCAGCGGGCAGCACGGCCTATAACCTGTCGGCGCATGGCCCGATTATCCCGTTAAGCGCGGGCATCCTTGCGCTTACGCCCATCAGCGCGTTTCGCCCGCGACGCTGGCGTGGCGCGCTGCTGCCGCAGAATGCACGGCTGAAACTGACTATCTTGGAGCCCATGAACCGCCCCGTTTCCGCCGTCGCCGACTTCACTGAAATCCGCGATGTCGAAACGGTCGAAGTCTGGCAGGACAGCAGCATCGAAATCTCGCTGCTGTTCGACCCCGAGATGAATCTCGACGAGCGCATGATAAAAGAGCAGTTTATGCCCTGAGCGCGGCTATTAACCTGTTGTTTTGAAATTATAAAATTTTCACCATTTGACAGAACCTTCTTGGGGGCAGAATATGCTCCCTGTCCTCCGATCTGTAGACGCGAGAGATTTATCCCAGCATTGGAGTGACAATAATTGAGCCGCCTTTACGAGCAATTCAACCGCAATAGCTTCAAGCCCGAAGCGTACGAAAAACTGAAGGCGCAGGCGAATGCCGATGTCGGGCCGGTCAAGCCGCGCCTGAGCGAAGCGCCCGTGCTGCTCGACAAGGCGTTGTTCGACGAAATCACCAAGGCCGGCAAAGAAATCATCGCGCAGGCGATGCAGCCCGCGGCCATCACGGCAATCGACACCTATATCCCCGCCCATTCGCGCGTGCCGAACCCGCCGAAGCACCCGACGCTGATCGCCGTCGATTTTGCCATCACCAAGGACGAAAACGGCAACGACAAGCCGATGCTGATCGAGCTGCAGGCCGCGTCTTCTGTTTACGCCTTCCAGACTTACCTGGCGGAACAGCACAAGCAGGTTTACGGTCTTGGCGATGAGTTTACTTACCAGCCGGACGGAAAATCCTATGCAGAAACGGCGGATGCGCTGAAAAACGCGCTCACGAACGGGCATGAGCTGAGACATGTTGTATTGCTCGAAATCAATCCGTGGAAACAGACGACAGCCATGGATTTCCGCGCGGTCGAAAA
>JAYUPV010000320.1:0-5956 GCA_043759865.1 Alphaproteobacteria bacterium
CGCCGAGGATCAGCATGAAGGCGAGGGAGTTGAAAATGATCAGGTTTCGAAAAGAGAAGCGCATTGGCTGTGCCTTTTTTTGTTTGTCATCGGATATTCATGTTTGCAAGCGAGAGCAGTTTCGAGCTGATGGAAAGCCCCGTCACCCGTACGGCGGAAAGAGCGACCCAGATGGCGATTTTGCCGTCTTCCAGCTTGAATTCCACCATGCCGCCCGAGTTGGAAAAACCGGGGATATCGCTCATAGTCAGTACGGGGTTTCCCTTCAGCGGACCGAGGATGGTTTTCAAGTTGCTCCGCTCCGAGCTGGAGACGAACAGCACGTTGCAGGCGGTCAGCCCGTCGTCTGTGGCGCTGTGGTGTCGCACCGTGATTTTGGCGTCGTTCACTTTCCTGCTTTTTATCGGGTCGAGGCTGGAGCCGAAGGGATCCTGCCCGACGACGCAGACGCTGAAAGCGTCATTGGAGGCGGATGGCCATGTGGTCAGCTGGGTGAAATTATAAATATAGGCGGCGATGAGTGTGTATTTGCTCTCCACGTTCTCGGCTTCCGCCCGCGTGGAAAGATTCCCCCACATAGCTACCATAATCATGAACGCAGAAAGATAATGTAATTTATTCAGCCTCATAATCGTATTAAAACTTTTACTAGGCCTTACGTCAACCAGCATTGCGATGCCTTCTTCAAAGCAACCATCGAGTTTTCAGAAACACCCGACCAACCTGAAGGCATCCTGTAAAATTACCCCTTTGCAAATGGAGGGGCTAGACTAGACTATAGTGTTAGAAAGCGAGGCCAAAATAGCGCTGACCCGCGAGCATGTTCTGCGATTATGTTTTGCCTTTGCCATGCTGCTGTCACCTGCACAGGCGATGGCACAAATGCTGTCCGCCGAAGACCTGATGAATATGCCTCTGGAAAAGCTGGTCAATGTCGAGGTTAAGGTCACGGGCGCTTCGAAATACGCCGAAAAATCCAGCGAGTCACCCTCGCTCATCGAAGTTATCACCGCCGAGGATATCCGCACTTACGGTTACAAGACGCTGGCCGAGGCGCTGAGCGGCCTTCACGGGGTCTACCCCTCGAACGACCGAAATTACACCACTATCGGCGTTCGCGGTTTCCTGATTACCGGCACGTCGAACTCGCGCACGCTTGTCATGATCGACGGACGCCGGATGAACGAGAACGTCTATGACTCCGCCTATCTGGGGCAGGAGTTCCTTCTCGATATGGCGCTCGTCGACCATATAGAATTCATTTCCGGTCCCGGCTCGTCCATTTATGGCGCGAATGCGATGATGGGCGTAATCAACGTCGTCACGAAAAAGGGCAGCGACATCAACGGCACACAGGTCGAAGCGGGCATCGGCAGTTTCGAGACGGCGACGGGGCGCACCTCCTATGGCAAGACGCTGGCGAACGGCACCGATGTGCTGCTTTCCGTTTCCGGGTTTTACAGCGACGGGTTGAACAATATTCGTTACCCTGAATATTCCTTCTCCAACAATGGCATCGCGCACGATCTCGATATGGAGAACGCCCAGCGCCTTTTCGGAAAGATCCAGTCGGGTAATTTCACTTATGAAGGCGGCTATGTGAAGCGGTACAAGGAAGTGTCGACCGCCGCTTACAGCACGATTTTCAATGATCCCGGCTATCATACCGTCGATACCAACGCTTACGGCGAACTGAAATATAACAGGGCGCTGAACGACAAGACACAGATGAATCTGAAGGCGTTTTATCACTCTTACGATTCAGTCGGCGACTACCCTTACGATTTCTTCGGCGTTTACCACGAAGTCGACGAATACCACGGCAACTGGGCGGGCGCAGAGGCCACATTTGTGACGACCGCCTTCGACCGGCATACGGTTGTGGTCGGCGGGGAATTCCAGTTTGACCTTACCCAGAAACTGCTTGCGCTTGATCCCTTCGGCGTCTACCAGAACTCCAACCGCTCCGGTTTCCGCAGCGGTCTTTACGCGCAAGATTCCATCCGGCTGCGCGACAACCTTATCCTGAGCGCAGGTCTACGCCTCGACCAGCACCACATGATCAATCGCGTGCAGATAAACCCGCGCCTCGGCCTGATCTGGTCGCCGCAGTCCTCGACCACCATCAAGCTGCTCTACGGTTCCGCCTACCGCGCCCCCAACATTTTCGAGCGCGACTATGATGCCTTCACCTTCTGGGCGGCCAACCCGTTCAATAAAGAAGAGCACATCAAGAACTATGAAGCGGTCGCCGAGTGGAAAAACCCGACCGGGTTGACACTCTCGGGCTCGCTCTTTTACAACGAATTTACCGATATGATCACGCGCGACAACAATTTCTTCAGTCCGACTTTCCGCCAGTACATCAACAGCGGGAACCTCCGTAACCTTGGCATCGAGATCGGCGGGGAGAAGAAATGGGATAACGGGCGGGAAATCAAACTTTCGTTCAACCACAACGAATACCTCGCATTTGACGGGGTATTCTGGGGCCGGGTCGACTCTCCCAAGAATGTTGCCAAGCTGAGATACGCCGAGCCGCTGTTTGACGGACGCGCCAAGATCGGCATCGAGAACCTTTATGTCGGCAACCGCGTATCGCTCTATTTTCACGATGAAGCCGGCTACGATCTGGTCAATATGGCTGTCACCTCGAAAGAACTTATTCCGGGCGCTGAATTTTCCATCAGCGCAAATAACCTATTCGACTCCCGGCAGAATATGATCGGCAGCCCGCTTGTCTTTCAGGACATCATCCCGATGAACGGCCGAAACCTGATGGTTACCCTGAGCAAGACTTTCTGATGTCGGGAGATTATGTCATTCGCCGCCGGATTGAAGAAGCGGCGGACTCGCTATAGAGTATGACCTGTCAAATTCAACAGGAGTTTCCGCCATGGCAAAATCAAGCGCAGTTCCCAAAGGTTACAGTACCGTCACCACCTATGTTACTGCCAAAGGCGCGCTCGGCGTGCTTGATTTCATGAAAAAGGCTTTCGGTGCGAAAGTCAGTGAAAAGCACTTGAAAGATGATGGCTCGCTGATGCATGCCGAGGCGAAAATCGGTGACACGCGCATCATGCTGGGCGAGGCATCGAAGCAATGGAAGGCCATGCCCGCGATGTTTTACATGTATGTCGCCGATTGCGACGCGGTTTATAAAAAAGCGCTGAAGGCCGGCGCGAAATCCGTGCGCGAGCCTGCTGACCAGTATTACGGCGACCGTTCCGGTGGCGTGCAGGACAAGGCGGGGAACCAATGGTGGTTCGCAACCCGCGCGAAAAAAGCAGCCACCAAAAAGAAAAAATCCGCGACGAAATCCAAGTGACGCCGATGATAGACCCGCTATCGCCGCTTCTGCCACTGCAGGCCTGCGCGTGGCTGTGGGGAATATGGCTTTTCTACTGGGTCGTGTCGTCGCAATTCGTGCTGAAGCAGAAAAAGAGGGAAGGCCTCGCGCGCATCCAGCACACCATCCCGACCATGATCGGAATTTTCAGCGTGTTCCATTTGCTGTCCGACAAGGCGTGGCTCGGGTATTTTTACAGTTCCGTGCCGGTGATGTGGGCGGGTGTGGCGATTGTCGTGTTTGGTCACGCATTTTCCGTCTGGGCGCGGCTGCATCTCGGCAAGTACTGGAGCGGCACAGTGGCACTCAAGCAGGGACATAAACTTATCACCACCGGCCCTTATGCCCTTGTGCGCCATCCGATTTACACAGGTCTGCTGGCGAGCGTGCTGGGCAGCGCTGTTGCGGCGGGAACGAAGGAATCCTTCCTCGGTTTCGCCCTGATGCTGCCGGCCTATCTCGTGAAATGGCGGCGGGAGGAACGGCTGATGGAAGGCGAATTCGGGCAGGAATACAGGGACTATATGGCGAAAACAAAGGCGATTGTGCCATTTATTTTCTAGGCGCCAAGTGCTATTCTTGCGGCATGTCAAAAGAACCCGATCTCAGCTATAAAACCTATCTCGACCTCGGCACTCTGCTGCAGTCGCAAAAACCGCTCAGCGCGGCGCATGACGAAATGATGTTCGTGGTGCTGCACCAGACCTATGAACTGTGGTTCAAGCTGATACTTTTCGAGCTTGACCGAGTGCAGGGCGTTTTCGGCACCGCTGTGGTGAAAGATTCCGACCTGCGCCTTGTGACGGCCAGTCTGTCGCGCATCACCGATATTTTGCGCCTGCTGGTGCGGCAGATGGACATCATGGAAACCATGACGCCGCTCGACTTCCTCGATTTCCGCCATGTGTTCCGCTCGGCATCCGGCTTCCAGAGCATGCAATTCCGCCAGATTGAAGTGCGTCTCGGGCTGAAGCATGAAGAGCGCGTCGGTTATGACGGCAAGTCTTTCGAAAACTTCCTGCCCGCCGAAGACCGCGAGGCGCTGCACGACGTCATGAAAAAAACGCCGCTTGTCGACCAGATCGGTAACTGGCTGGCGCGCACGCCCTTTGTCGAGATGACCGGCTTTTCTTTCTGGCAGTCCTACCGGCAGGCCGTGATGGACATGATCGACGGCGACCGCAAGGCGATTGCCGCCAATACCCAGATGCCCGAAGCCGCGCGCGAGATGGAGCTGAAAAAGCTCGAGGGCATGCAGGCGCAGTTTGACCAGCTGTTCGGCACGGCGGAAGGCGAGGCGCTGCCGTGGCGCTTCTCGAAACCCGCGCTGCAGGCTGCTTTGTTCATCAATCTTTACCGCGACCAGCCCGCGTTGCAGATACCGTTCAAGGTTTTGAACGATCTCATGGACCTCGACGAATTGCTGGCGTTGTGGCGCTACCGCCATGCGCTGATGGCGCAACGTATGCTCGGCACCAAAATGGGCAGCGGCGGTTCGACAGGGCATGACTACCTTGCCGCGACAGCCAGCAAGCACCGCATTTTCAAGGACCTGTTCGGGCTTTCCACCTTCCTCATCCCGCGCTCGAAACTGCCTCCCTTGCCGCAGCATGTCGAAAGCCGCATGGGTTTCAAATACTGGGACAAGGCAGAAGACGCTGGCGGATGAGCAAAAAGCCGGTCATTTTCTGGTTCAGGTCCGATTTGCGGCTTGCCGACAATCCGGCGCTTGCTGCGGCGGGTGATACAGGCCAGCCCGTTATTCCGGTTTTTATCCATGACGATGTTAACCCCGGCATCTGGAAGAACGGCGGCGCCTCGAACTGGTGGCTGCACCAAAGCCTGAAAGAGTTGTCGGCAAAAGTTCCGCTGGTACTGCTGAAGGGCGATGCAAAAAAAGCCATTAAGGGGCTTGTTGAAGATGCTGGCGCAACCGGTGTTTACTGGAACCGCTGTTACGAACCTTGGGCCATCGCGCGCGATACGGCTATTAAAGAAAATTTGAAGAAGGGTAATATCGAGGCGCATAGCTTTAACGGCTACCTGATGTTCGAGCCGTGGGAAATAAAAAACAAAACCGGCCAATCCTATAAAGTTTTCACGCCCTATTCTCGCGCCTGCCATGAACGTGGCGGCATACGGACACCTGCCAAGGCAACGGATATCGATTTTAAAAAACAATCCGGCCTGATGCTGGCCGATCTCGGCCTGATGCCGGATATCAAGTGGTATCGCGGCATGGAAAAATTCTGGCAGCCGGGGGAGGCGGGCGCTCTCGCCCGCTTGAAAGAATTTACGAAGGAAGGTGCGGGAAAATACAAAGCGCAGCGTGATTTCCCCGCTATCGACGGCTCTTCGCGCCTCTCGCCGCATCTGCATTTCGGCGAAGTCAGCCCGCATCAGGTATGGCATACGGTCAGCGGCATGATGGCAAAAACGGAAAACCCCGTCGTTGCCGCAAACGCGCAGGGGTTTTTACGGCAGCTTATATGGCGCGAATTTTCTTGGCACTTGCTCTATCACTCCCCCGATTTCCCCGAGCAGCCATGGAACAAGCAATTCAAAAAATTCCCGTGGAAAAAAGATGCGGCGCGTCTGCGCCTGTGG
>JAYUPV010000321.1:0-14274 GCA_043759865.1 Alphaproteobacteria bacterium
TATCCCTACACGCTCGACAGCAAAAAAGACCTGCTGGACTACAACATGGAACAGCAGGCGAGCATCGTGCAGGATTATTTCGCCATCACGCGCGAGCCGCGCTCAGCCATCTGGGGCAACTGCGAAAATACGGGCAAGACGGATGACAAGATTGCGCTGTACGAAAACGTGCTGGCGAAATTCCACGCCGACCCCGCCTACGCGAAACAGGCGCAGTTTCCGACAGCGATGTCAAAGAAGCAAAAACCGAAGGCACCGAAGCCCTAATTCTTTCAGTTCTTCCTGTGCCGCCACTCCAGCAAGATAATCATTGCCTTCACCGCCGGCAGCAGCACGGCGATAACGCCGAGCATGACCGTGAGCCACAATACGCCATGCACCCAGAGCGGCGGATGCACCAGAAGCTCGAAACACCATGCGAGCGGGATGATGGTAAAGCCGAGGAAAAAGATGAGGAAGACCGACGCACCGTCGCCGATGTCATGCGCGCCGAGCTTGGCGTTACAGTTTGAACATTCATCGACAACGGTGATGCTGTGGTGCTTGAACAGGCGGCCTTGTTTACAGACGGGGCAGCGCGGCTTGAGGCAGAAAACGAGATCCGCCCCGAGGCTCACGCATTACCCCACCAGTAGATGGCGGTGAACAGGAACAGCCATACAACGTCAACGAAGTGCCAGTACCATGCTGCTGCTTCAAAGCCAAAGTGGCTTTTCGCGGTGAAATGCCCCTTCATGTTGCGGAACAGGCAGACGACAAGGAAGGCCGAGCCGACGAGAACGTGGAAGCCGTGGAAGCCCGTCGCCATGTAGAAGGCGGAGGCATATATGCCGCTCTTGAACGGGAAGGTGGCATGCACGTATTCATACGCCTGAAAGCAGGTGAAGGCGATGCCGAGAGCGACGGTGATGGCAAGCGCTTTGGTCGCTTCGTCTTTTTTGCCTTCCAGAATGGCGTGGTGCGCCCAGGTGACGGTGCAGCCCGAGAGCAGCAATATCATGGTCATCAGGAACGGCAGGTCGAACGCCACGATGGGCACGATATTGGCAGGCGGCCAGATATTACCGATGGCGTCTTTGGGGAACAGGCTGGAAGCGAAGAACGCCCAGAAGAAGGCGACGAAGAACATCACTTCGGAAGAAATGAAAAGCGCCATGCCGTAACGCAGGCCGATTTTCACGATGGGCGTGTGGACTTTTTGGTGCACCGCCTCGTTGATAACGTCTTTCCACCATACCGCCATGAGAGCACAGACCATGACGAAGCCGAGGATCACGCCGTAAATGCCGGTCGAGATGCCGAAGAGTTTGTAATCGGGGTGCATGAAAAGCACCGCGAAAGCCGCAAGCGCGCCCGCGCAACCCGCCCCGACCAGCGGCCAGACGCTCGGCGTCACAAGGTGGTAAGGGTGACGGGGGCCGTTCTTGAGGTCGTATACCGGTTCATCGGACATGGATTTTTCCCTTTTACTTAGCCCGCGTTGTCATTCGTATTGATAAATTTTTCCATCGCCTTTTCCAGCTCGAGGCTGTCCTTGCGGAAGAAGGTGTAGGAAAGCGTAATAGTCTTGAGGTCTTTCAGGTCGGGGTCGAGCGCTATTTTCGGGTCGACATAGAACGCGACCGGCATGTTGACCCTCTCACCGGGGTTCAGCAGCTGTTCGCCGAAGCAGAAGCACTGCGTCTTAAAGAAATATTTTCCGGCCAGCATCGGCGTCACATTATATATGGCCGTGCCGGCGACAGGCGCTTTCGAATGGTTGACCGCCGTGAAGGCGACATAACCGTCAGCGCCTGCCTCAAGCGTCACGGGGCCTTCGGCGGGAGTTTTGAATTCCCACGGCATGCCGGGCGCGGTTTCGGCGTTGAAGCGCACGGTAATGATGTGGTCGGTCGCGGGAACGGTGTTGTTCACGGCGACCACTTGCGTCGTGCCGCCCCAGCCCGTGACCTTGCAGGTCAGGCGGTACAGCGGCACGGACAGGAAAGACAACACGACCATGCTGAAAACAATCGACATCGTGACCTTCAGCACTTTTTTATTTTTCTCGGCGAGGCTGCGCTGTTCCATGCTCAGCCCCCCTTCATGCGGATGATGGTGACGGCGAACACAACCGCCATAAAGGCGATGACCGCGAAAAACACCGCGTAGTTGCGTCCCTTTTTACGTGCATGTATTTCGCTGCGCGGCATTTTTACACCTTGTCCAGCATCATGATGGCGAACAGGGCGAAGAGATAGAAAATCGAATAGCCGAACATGATCTTCGCGAACTTATACGTCTTGTCTTGCAGCACGCGCAGGCAGGCCAGCAGGAACAGCCCGTGCAGCACCGATGCCAGCACAAGGTAAACCACGCCCGCGAGATGCAGGAAATAAGGCGCAAGGGCGAAGGGTGTCAGCAGCAGGGTGTAAAGCATCATCTGGCGCTTGGTGGCGGCTTCGCCTGCGACCACGGGCAGCATGGGCACGCCCGCTTTTTTATAGTCTTCGTTACGGTAGAGCGCGAGCGCCCAGAAATGCGGCGGGGTCCACAGGAAAATCAGCGCGAACAGCGCGATTGATTCAACCGACACATGGCCGGTCACAGCCGCCCAGCCGATCATGGGCGGGAACGCGCCTGCCGCGCCGCCGATGACGATATTCTGCGGCGTCATGCGTTTCAGCCAGATGGTGTAGATAAACACATAAAAGAACGAAGCAAAGCCGAGCAGCGCCGCCGCCGTCCAGTTGATCGCAACGCCCATGAGGCCGACGGAAAAGAACGTCAGCACCACGCCGAAGCTGAGCGCCTCGGCCGGCAGCACGCGGCCGGAGGGCAGCGGGCGGTTTTTGGTGCGCGCCATGATGGCGTCGATATCCCGCTCGTACCACATGTTGATCGCGCCCGAGGCCCCTGCCCCGACGGCAATGCACAGCACGGCGACGAGAACGAGGAACGGATGCAGGTGCCTGGGGGCGAGCACGATGCCCGCCACGCCGGAAAACACCACCAGCGTCATGACACGCGGCTTCAAAAGCTCGATGAAATCGCGCACGCGCGGCTCTACCGCCGTTTGCGCCCTTTCCTCGCCGAAGCTGTATGTCGCGGTCTCGGCCATCGTTGTTACTTCACGAGCGGCTGGATGTCGAACTGGTGGAACGGGGGCGGCGATGACAGGTGCCATTCAAGCGTGTTCGCGCCTTCGCCCCAGGGGTTCGCCTCGGCCTTTTTGCCGAAGAAAATGGTGTAGATGGCAATCACGACGAAGAACACCGTCGCACCGCCCGAAATGTAGCCGCCAATCGACGACACATGGTTCCAGCCCGCATAGGCGTCGGGATAGTCGGGGATACGGCGGGGCATGCCCTGCAGCCCGAGGAAGTGCTGGGGGAAGAACAGCAGGTTCACGCCGATGAATGTCGCGTAGAAGTGCAACTGCCCGGCCCATTCGGGGTATTGGCGGCCGGACATTTTGCCGATCCAGTAATACCAGCCCGCGAAAATGCCGAAGATAGCACCAAGCGAGAGGACGTAGTGGAAGTGCGCGACGACGTAATAGGTATCGTGCAGCGCAAGGTCCATGCCCGCATTCGCCAGCACCACGCCGGTAACGCCGCCGACGGTGAACAGGAAGATGAACCCGATCGCCCAGAGCATCGGCGTTTTGAAGCTGATGGAACCGCCCCACATGGTCGCAATCCACGAGAATATCTTGATGCCAGTCGGGACGGCGATGACGAGGGTCGCGGCGGTGAAGTAGGCGCGGACGTCAACGCCCATGCCGACCGTGTACATATGGTGCGCCCAGACCACGAAGCCGACGAAGCCGATCGCGACCATGGCGTAAGCCATGCCGAGATAGCCGAAGATAGGCTTGCGCGAGAAGGTGGACACGATTTGGCTGACGATGCCGAAAGCCGGCAAGATCATGATGTACACTTCAGGGTGACCGAAGAACCAGAACAAGTGCTGGAACAAAACCGGGTCGCCGCCGCCTTCAGGCTTGAAGAACGTCGTGCCGAAGTTGCGGTCGGTCAGCAGCATGGTGATCGCGCCGCCGAGAACCGGCAGCGCCAGCACGAGCAGGAAGGTGGTCACCAAAAGCGACCACACGAACAGCGGCATGCGGTGGAGCGTCATGCCCGGTGCGCGCATGTTGAACACGGTGGTAATGAAGTTGGCAGCACCGAGAATGGACGACGCACCCGCAAGGTGGAGCGCGAAAATCGCCATGTCGACCGAAGGCCCTGTCTGCCCCGGGTTGTTGGACAGCGGCGGATAGACCGTCCAGCCGGTGCCCGCGCCGTCGCCCACGAAAGCGGAGCCGAGCAGCAGCAGGAAAGCGGGAACGAGCAGCCAGAAGGAAATGTTGTTGAGGCGCGGGAACGCCATGTCGGGCGCACCGATCATGAGCGGCAGGAACCAGTTGCCGAAACCGCCGATAAGCGCAGGCATGACCACGAAGAAGACCATGATAAGGCCGTGCGCGGTAATCAGCACGTTCCACATCTGCCCTTCGGCAACATGCGAGTTGAGAAGCGACATATATTGAATGCCGGGTTCGGCCAGTTCAAGGCGCATGATCATGGAGAACGTGCCGCCGATGAGCCCTGCGATGGTCGAGAAAATCAGGTACAGCGTGCCGATGTCCTTGTGGTTGGTCGAGAGGAACCAGCGCCGGAAGAAACCGGGCATGTGGGCATGATCGTCGTGACCACCATGGCCGTGGTCGTCGTGACCGCCTGCATGTGCGTGGCCATGTGCGTCGTTTGCGTGGCTGTTATTCGCCTTGGTGGTGGCCATTATTTCTCTCCCGCTTTCTTCTTGGCGGCAGGTTCTTCGCCCGCCTTTTCATGGGCTGCTTCGCCCGCCTTTTCATGATTATCATTTGCCGCTTCGTTTTTTTCGGCTGCGCCGGCTGCGCCGTCTGCGCCTTTTTCGGCTTTGGGCTCGGGCATCTTGCCGCCTTGAGCCTTTACCCATTCGGCGAATGCGGCTTTGGAAACGGCATGCACCTCGATGGGCATAAAGCCGTGGCCCTGTCCGCAAAGCTCGGAGCATTGGCCGTAGAATGTGCCTTCCTTGTCGATACGCACCCAGGTTTCGTTGAACTGGCCGGGCACCGCATCAAGCTTCACGCCGAAAGCGGGGATCGCCCAGGCATGCAGCACGTCGGTCGCGGTGATCATGAGGCGGATGTTGGTCTCGATCGGCAGCACGACCGGATTGTCGGTCGAGAGCAGCCGCACCTGATCGCCCTTCAGTTCTTTTTCAGGGACAAGGTTGCTGGAGAAAGTGATGTCGCCGTGGTCGGGGTATTCATACGTCCAGTACCACTGGTTGCCTTTGACGGTCAGGGTCATGTCGGCATCATGCGTGCGGTCGACGTAATAGAGCAGCTGCATCGAGGGCACGACCATCAGCACGAGGATCAGAACCGGCACCGCCGTCCAGACAACTTCGAGCATGGTGTTGTGCGTGACTTTCGACGGCACGGGGTTGGCGAAGCGGTTGTAGCGCACGATGACCCAGAGCAGCAGCAGCAGGACGAAAACCGAAATCGCGGTGATGAGAATGACCAGCGCGTGGTGGAATTCTTCCATGCGGTGCTTGACCGGAGAAGCGGCCTCCTGCAACCCGAGCGCCCAGTTGTGCGGCTGGCCGATCATCTTCGCGCCTTCTTCGGCGGCGGCAAGCGCGTCGGGAGAGAACAGCAGCGCGACGGCCACGAGAAGGCCCGCGATTGTCCAAAGACTCAGTCTTTTCATTGTCATTTTCTTGTTCCGTACAGAGGGGGCCGAAGATGGCCTATAGCACGGCATGTGCTTGAAAAATATATACACCCGCGACAGGCGAAAGTGAAGCACCGATCAAGAAAATATGGATACCATAATACTTCGCATGTGGCTTGTATTTGAAGGAGTTAAACCGGACCAAACCCGTCCCGCAGGGCGTGCTCAGGACATCTGTTCAAGTTCCATGTCGCGCAGGCGGCATGTTATGTCGTCCAGTTCGCGGTCGAGATTGCGGACGGCCCTGTAATCCATGGGGGTGCGGCGCATCAGTTTTGCCCGTTCATACTGCACTTCGGCGCGGTAGGCGGTCAGGATTTTCCAGTGAAAGTGCTGAAGGTGCTCCTCGACCGCTTTTTCAAGCCGCCGCTCTATCCCCAGTGCAGCCAGAAATTGATTGGTCACCGTATTCAGTGCCATTCAGCCTGCTTTTTGAAATTCCCAAAATTCATTATGAGAAACATCTTACCAGATGTTCAGGGGTTGTCAAAAAAGCGGGGTTAAATCATTGAAGAATACTAGGAATTGCCTAGAACGTCGCCAGAATCGCCCGAAGCTCGGCGATGCCAGCGCCGCCGGAGGAGCTGGTGGAGTAAACCACGGGATAGGCCGCGACATGGCTGCGGTGCAGTTCTTCCTCGACACGGGTGGTGACGGCTTCAAGCTCGGCCGGTTTCACCTTGTCCGATTTGGTGAGGATGACGACATAGGGCACGCCCGCTTCGTCGAGTTTTTCCAGCGTCACCTGATCGGCCGCCATGATGCCGTGGCGGGAGTCGATCAGCACGCAAACGCGTTTCAGGTTGCGCCGCCCGCGCAGGTAAGCGCGGATGAGCGCGTTCCATGCGCTTATTTTTACCTTCGACGCGCTGGCATAGCCGTAGCCCGGCAGGTCGACGAGCAGCAGCTGGTCGCCAAGCTCGAAAAAGTTTATCTGCTGGGTACGCCCCGGTGTGTTGGAAGAACGCGCGAGTCCCTTGCGCCCCGTGACGGCGTTGATGAGGCTCGACTTGCCGACATTCGAGCGTCCGGCGAAGGCGACCTCGGGCAGCAAGGTGGTGGGCAGGGCCTCGATGTTGTCGGCGCCCGCGACAAAGCGGCATTCCTGACGAAAAAGTTTTTCGCCTTTTTGCAGCGCCGCAGCGTCAATCGTAAAACCGCGCCTTGCCCGTTCTTCCGTGGTCATGGCTTCGGCGGGGTTTTGGGCTTTTTCTTGCGGCGGTCGGCATGGCCGCGAATAAGCGAAGTGTCCTCGCCGCCAAATTTTTTCAGGATGTAATACTGCTGCAAAATGCTGAGCACGTTCGACCACGTCCAGTAAATGATAAGGCCCGAGGCGAACTGCGCCATCATCAGCGTCGCGATGAAGGGGAAATAGGTTTGCAGTTTTTCCTGCGTCGGGTCGGCCATCGGCGGCGTGATGCGCTTTTGCAAAACCATCGTCAGGCAGAACAGGCAAGGCCATGCGCCGATCATGAGGAAGTGCGGCGGCTGCCAGTTGATAAGCCCGAACAGGTTGAAAATGGTCGTGGGGTCGGGCGCGGAAAGGTCGCGTATCCAGCCCCAGAACGGCGCGTGGCGCAGGTCGACCGAAATCAGAATGACTTTATAAAGCGCAAAGATAATCGGTATCTGCACGATGATCGGCCAACAGCCGGAGAACGGGTTGGCATCCTCTTTTTTGTACAACTCGTAAATCTCGACCTGCATCTTGGCTTTGTCGTCTTTGTAGGTTTCCTGCAGCTCTTTCAATTTCGGCGCGATGAGTTTCATCTTGGCCATCGAGCGGAAGGATTTCGACGCGAGCGGGAAAACGAAAATCCGCACGATGACGGTCATCAGCAAAATCGCAAGGCCGACATAGCCGGTCTGCTGTATCAGGAAGTGCAGGATGTAATAGAAAGGCTTGGTGATGATGTAGTAGATGCCGAAATCAAGTCCCAGCTCCAGTTTCTCGAAGCCGTATTTTTCCTGATAGCCGCGCATGATGCCGAGGTTCTTCACGCCCGCATAGGCATAGGTCGTGTCGGTCATGGCTGATCGGGGAGCAACCGCCATTTCAAGCCCGCGTACATCGGTCTGGAAATGCTGGCCGGGCGGGTTGTTGAGGCCGCCGGTGCAGTCTTCGAGTCCCACTTTGCAAATCACGCGTGCTTTGAAGGTCTTGGAAGGTTCGGGCAGCAGCGCGACCATCCAGTATTTTTCGGTGATGCCGAGCCAGCCCTTGGCCTGCTCGATCTCGATCCATTCGCCACGGCCCTTGGCGAGGTCTTTGTAGCCGGGGTCGTATTCCTTGCCGTTCATGTAGCCAAGCGGACCTTCATGCAGCGTGTAAAAGCCGGTGAAGTCGTGCGGCACGCCCTTGCGCGCGAAAACATGGAAAGGGCGCAGTTTCACTTCCGCTGCGGTGTTGTTGTGGACGGTCTGCTTGATGGTGAACAGGAAATTTTCGTCGATGGCGACAGAGCGCTCGAACACGAGGCCCTGCCCGTTGTCCCAGGTCATCACCACGGGCTTGCCGCCGCTGGTCATTTCTTTCGGGCTGCCGGGCGCGATTGTCCAGACGGTGTTGTCGCCCGGCAATGCCTGCTGGTTGTCGCCGAGCCAGCCGCTGTCGATATACTTCGCCTCTTCCGTGCCGACGGGGGCGAGGATGGCGATGTGTTCCACGTTATCGATTCTGGTGTAATGGTCGTTGAGCGTCAGGTCGTCCAGCCGCCCTGCTTTGGTCGAGATAGAGCCGGTGACGCGCGCGCCCTTGATGGCGATGCGCGTGCCTTCGCTCAAGACTTCTTCGCGGGTTTTAAGTTCCGGCACGACGGGAGCAGCCGAGGGGACGGCATCGCCCGCCTTCTGTGCCTGTGCTTCCTTCTTGACCGATTTCGCCAGTTCCAGCGCCGCCTTTTCGCGGGGGACCTCGACGAAGAAATGGAAGCCGAGCAGGATGACCATCGACACCACGACCGCCATCATCATGTTGGCGCGGTCTTTGGCGGCGTTCGGGTCGTTCGGAGAAAATCCCATTATCGTGTCCTGCCTCGTTTGCTGAAGGTATGTGGTTTTATCACAAGTGCCCTACTTGTCACATAATTTGTGGGGCGAAGCCCCCGGTAATTTATCCGGCATGCTCTCGGGCACGGGGTCATAGCCGCCCGTGCGCCACGGGTGGCAGCGCAAGATGCGGGAAAAGCCAAGCCCCGCGCCCTTCAACGCCCCGAAACGGCGTATAGCGCCTGCTGTATAATTCGAGCAGCTCGGGTGATAGCGGCACTGCTTTCCCATAACGGTCGAGAACGTGCATTGATAGACGCGGATAAAGCCGAGCAGGATTCGCGCGAGCGCACTCACAGCTGCACCTTGAGCGCGCCAAGCCCGCAGATAAATTCCTCGTTCATGGCGGCAAAGTCGTGCGATGCAGCGGCGGTTTTCGCGATCAGCACCATGTCAAAGCCCTTGAGTGTTTTCTGTTTCACGAACAGCCGCACCATTTCGCGCAGGCGGCGCTTGGCGCGGTTGCGTATCACGGCATTGCCGACCTTTTTGCTCGCGGTCAGGCCGAGGCGGAAAGTTTCGCCTTCGGTGGTGTACAGAATCTGCATGATGAATGCGGGGCCGGACCATCGCCTGCCCTGCCGTGCGATGCGCTGGAACTCTGGTGACGATTTGATAATCGTCACAGCGACGGCAGGCATGGCAGTCAATCTCTCAGGCGGAAAGGCGCTTGCGGCCTTTTGCGCGGCGTGCAGCGATAACTTTGCTGCCGTTTTTGGTCGCCATACGAGCGCGGTAGCCATGACGGCGTTTGCGGACCAGCTTGCTCGGTTGATAAGTACGTTTCACGGGGGATTCTCCAATCGGTCTACATAAAATTCCCAAGGATAGCTGTATAGTCGTTATGGCTCGGGAATGTCAAGAATTTATTATTTTTATGTCTAATCAGTGCCTTAGCTTCCAGCACAATACACCCAGTTTTCGTAAAATTGAAGCTAAAATCAACCAAATAGCAAATATTATGGATATATAATGAATATAGGGGGAATTTCGATGTCCAAGAAAGTAAAGATTCTGGACCGCCGTTTTGTACCAGCCGGCGAGCTGGTTATCGAGCAGGGCAATATCGGCAACCGCGCGTTTCTGATTGAAAGCGGCAGGGTCGAGATATTCATGAAAGATGAAAAAGGCCGCACCGTGAAAATAGCGGAAGCGGCGGCAGGCGCCATCATCGGCGAAATGGCCCTCATCACCGGCGCGCAGCGCAGCGCCAGCATCCGCACCATACAAGACAGCGTGCTGATCACCATTTCCGCGAAAGACATTGAAGACACCGTCGGCCAGCAGGGCGGGCTTTTCCAGCACGTCATGAAGCTGATGGCCGAGCGTCTGCGCGACACCAACGCCAAGCTGCTGGACCAGCACCGCGAACTCTCGGACATCGAGGAAGCCGCGCAATTGACGATTAAAAACATCGGCTTCCATGTTCCCGACAGCAAGCAGGCACAGTTCCGCCGCGAGATGGTGCCCTTGCTCGACCGGCTGAAATCAACGCTGGAAAAGTACCACGACACCTGAATTTCCCAAACGCACCTCCCGGCTGACCACTCCCTCCGCAAGGGGAGAGTGGCGCTTTTGCGGCAAAAGTTGACAGAAACAGCGGAATCCCTGATAAGCTAGGGATATGCGCGCCCGTAGCTCAACTGGATAGAGCGTTGCCCTCCGAAGGCAAAGGTTGGGGGTTCGACTCCCTTCGGGCGCGCCAAATTACCCTCAAGACTGAAGTACCCTCACCCTAGCCCTCTCCCAAAGGAGAGGGGATTAGCTGAATTTTGCTATCGCAAAATATAAAGTCTTTTTCGAAGAAAAAGTCTGTGAGTCCCATCTCCCTCTGTGAGAGGGCTAGGGTGAGGGTACTACCCCTTTTATTTCCCACCCGGCCCTTTTTTACCCCCTTGACGCGTTATGTAAATCGTTGCATGATGCGCCCATGACAGCTGACCTCACATCCATCACGACCCTCGCCCAGAAACTGGTGCAGATGCCAAGCCAGGGCGGCATCGATTCGCCTGTTGCGGTGGTGGAGGCGGCTTTTGCTTTTGCACAGTCGCTCGGCCTGCCTGCCGTGAAGGTGCTGGACGATGCTGGCAACCCGGTCGCGGTGGTCGCCGAGATCAAGGGCGCGCATGCGGGCAAAACATGGGCGGTCAACGCCACGCTCGACACCGCCCCCGCAGGCAACGCCGCGCAATGGAACGGAAACCCCTTTTCCGGCGAAGTGAAAGACGGCGTGCTGCATGGGCGCGGTGCGGGAGATTCAAAACTTGCGGCCTCGATGTTCATGCACCTCGCGCAAGACATGCTGTCGCAAAAAGAAAACATGCACGGCAATTTCCTGCTGATACTGGATGCCGACGAACACACCGGCAATTTCGGCGGCATCAGGCAATCGCTGAAGAACGGCTACAAGCCGGACGGCATCATGATCGGCTATGCGGGCGACGATAAAATCGTGGTCGGTGGGCGCGGGTTTTCGCGCTACGAAATTGTCGTGTCGGGCAAGGCCGCGCATAGCGGCGCAACGGCGGAGGCGGAAGACAACGCCCTTCTGCGCGTGGCGGAACTGGTGCGCGATTTGAACGCGAACAAACCCGCCGCACCCCAAGACCCCGAATTTGATAAACAGCCGAAACTGACTGTCACGCAAATCGAAGGCGGCGACGGTTTTTCCGTTGTGCCATCAAAGGCCATTGTGCGTATCGATATGCGCCTGACCCCCACGTTTAACGAAGCGGCGGCGGACAGCCACATCCGCGCCATCGTCGCGGCGCATGACGCGCAAAACAATGTACCTGACAGCCGCGCGACGGAAATCCGCAAAATATCGTCGGAGCCGCCTTTCCTGACAAAGGCGCAATCGGAACTGCGCCGTGCGCTGGCGGACTCGGTCGCAGAGATCACCGGCAAGCCTGTCGCCGAATATGTGGCGGGGCCGTCGAATATCGGCAACTTCCTCGGCAAGCAGGGCATTGAAGTAACCGCAGGCTACGGCGTGCCTGCAACCGGCGTGCATGGTGCGAACGAACGCGCAGACCTCTTGCCTCTCGCGAAGGTTTATAGCGTTTATCACAGTGCCTTTAAAAAACTCCTGAAACTGTAAATCCCCCCCACTCCCCGCTTCTTTCCGCGCAGTTTCTGTTTCAATCAATCGATTGACTTAAACCTGTTTTCGGAGTACTATGGAATCAGTAACCGGAGACTTCCCATGCCCGCCGCCCCCTTGAAAGAAACACCCGCCGCGCGGGAAAAGCTGCTGCAGGCAGGGGTGAAGATTTTTGCGCTTTACGGTTATGAAGGCGCGTCCACGCGGCAGCTGGCGAAAGAAGCAGGCGTGAATATTTCCGCCATCCTTTATTATTTCAACGGCAAGGAAGGCTATTACGCGGCGGTGATGGAACACATCGCCGCCTCCGCCAAGACCGCGATGCAGGCACGCATCGAAAAAATTCGCGCGGGGCTTCAGCGCAAAGACCTGAAGCACGCCGAGTGCCGCGAATTTTTGCACGGTTTTATCGCGGGGCTTGCGCTTTTCCTGCTCAGTGAAAAGGCGTCGGCGCATATGGGGCGGATTTTTATCCGCGAGCAGATGGACCCCACCCCCGCTTTCGACAAGTTTTATGAAACCACCATGCGCCCGATGCACGAAACCATCACCACCCTCGTCACAAAACTGACGGGGCTGACCGGCGATGCCGCCGTGCTGTGCGCGCAGGCGTTGATCGGCCAGGCGGTTATTTTCAAAACCCACCGCGAAGTGACGCTGCGCCGCACCGGCTGGAAAGCATATGGCGACAAGGAAACCGCGAAAATCACCGCCCTCCTCCGCCGCAACACCGATGCGATTATCGATTCATACGAGCCTAAAGGAAAACGTTCATGAAGCGCCTTATTTATTCTTTTGTCCTGCTGCTGGCCGCCTGCAAGCCCGACCCCGAGGGCGTGTTCCACGGCTATGTCGAGGGCGAATATGTGATGATATCGCCCACCTCGGGCGGGCTGTTGCAAAAAATCGATGTCGTGCGCGGGCAAAAGGTCGAAGCCGGTGCGCCGCTGTTCACGCTCGACCTTGCCATGATGACCGCCGCACGCGAAGCCGCGAAGGCCGATGTCGCCCGGGCCGAGGCAGAGCGCGAGGACCTGACCAAAGGCGAACGCGCCGAGGAAATCGACGTCGTGACAAAGCAGCGCGCACAGGCGCAGGCGACGCTGGAGCAGGCGGAGCAGGAATACAACCGCGCAAAGCCGCTTGCCAAAACCGGCGCGGTCAGCACGTCGGAGCTTGATACCGACAAAGCCGCCTATGATGGCGCGCTCGCCCGCGTGGCCGAGCTTGACGCGAAACTGAAAACCAGTGCCATGGGCGGGAGGGTCGACCAGATCGCCGCCGCCACCGCCGCGCTTGAGGCCGCAAAACAAAAACTTGTGCAGGCCGAAAAAACGCTGGCGGAAGCAGCCCCCGCCGCCGCCGCCGCCGCGCGGGTGGAAGACACCTTTTTCCGCGCAGGCGAATATGTGCCGGCCGGCCGGCCTGTCGTCAGCCTGCTGCCGCCCGAAAACGTGAAGGTGCGTTTCTTTGTGCCGCAATCGCTGGTGCCGAAACTGGCCGGGGGGCAGAATGTCACCATCAGCTGTGACGGTTGCGTCGCGCCGATTGCCGCGAAAATAACTTTCGTTTCGAATGAAGCGGAATTCACCCCGCCCGTTATCTACAGCATCCAGTCGCGCCAGAAGCTTGTTTTCATGATTGAAGCAAAGCCCGACGCACCCGATGCACAACTGCGCCCCGGCCTGCCGGTCGATATCACGCTGGTATCCCCATGACCGCTGAAAATACTTACGCCATCGACGTACGCGACCTCACCAAAACTTTTAGCGGCAAGGTTGCGGTCGACCATGTGACGATACAAGTGCCCCGCGGGCGCATCTACGGCTTCCTCGGGCCAAATGGCAGCGGCAAGACCACCACCATGCGCATGATCTGCGGGTTGCTGACACCCGATGCGGGGGAAGGCACTTGTCTTGGCCTCGATATCCGCACCTCCGCCCCCGAAATCAAGCGGCGCATCGGTTACATGACGCAGCGGTTCAGTTTCTGGGAGGACCTCAGCATCCGCGAGAACCTGAAATTTGTCGCGAACATGTACGGCCTCGACCGTCTTGATGAGCGCATCGACAAGGCGCTCACCGACCTCAGCTTGAAAGACCGCGAGAAACAGCTGGCAGGGCAGCTCTCGGGGGGGTGGAAACAGCGCCTCGCGCTTGCGGCTTGTATATTACATGAACCCGAACTGCTGCTGCTCGATGAACCGACGGCAGGCGTCGACCCCAAAGCCCGCCGCGAATTCTGGGACGAGATCCACCACCTTGCGGCTCAGGGGCTGACCGTGCTGGTCAGCACACATTACATGGACGAGGCTGAGCGTTGCCACGCCATCATCTACATGGCTTA